>JAVEEB010000061.1 GCA_030840665.1 Frankiaceae bacterium
GTACGTTCGCCTTCGCTTTCGCTCTGGCGTCAGCAGTCTTCGTACGACGACCTGACGCCTTACGCCGGCGCCCACGTCGGCAGCCCGCGCACCGCCGGGTCGACATCCCCGCGGCCCGGGCGGCGCCAGCCGTCGCGGAGGTTCTCCCGCCCGCCGTCCAGCTGGTGGAGGTGGCCGTCGAGGTGGCCGCCGCCCCCGTGGCCGTTCCTCCGCCCGTCCCGCGGCACGCCGTGGGTCCAGCTGTCGACCCGGGTCTGCTCAGCGAGGCCATCGTCGTGTGGACCGGCAAGGGTGGGCGCAGGCCGTTCTCGGCCGGTGGCGACGGCCGACTGATGGCGCGCTTCGGCCCGGTCGCGACGGCCGACCTGCTGCCGGAGGTTCGCCGGCTCCACGACGAGTTCCTCGCGTTCCCCGCCCGCGGCGGGCACACGAACTGGCAGGCTGCGGACGCCGCGGCCGAGGAGTTCCGCACGCGCCATCCGGCGCTGTCCGTGCCCGCGCTCGAGGCGTTGCGCTGGTGCTACGCCCACGAGGTGGCGCTGGACTGACTCGTCGGATTGGTCGAACCGCGTCCGGCCCGGTAACCTGACCGCTTGCACGTCGTACCAACTGATCTTCACCCTCCTGTCACGCCCCAGCACGGGCCGTGGCCGCCCTAGTCCGAAGGAGGTGCGCAGCCTTTGTCTGCCCGCCGCTATGAACTGATGGTCATCCTCGACCCCGAGCTCGAGGAAAAGACCGTCGAGCCCAGCCTCGACACCTTCCTGAACGTCATCCGCCAGTCCGGCGGCACGATCGAGAAGCTCGACCTCTGGGGCCGTCGCCGTCTGGCGTACGCGATCAACAAGAAGTCCGAGGGCATCTACGCGGTGGTTGACATCACCGCCGAGCCGTCCGCTGTCATCGAGCTGGACCGTCAGCTCAACCTCAACGAGGCCGTGCTCCGCACGAAGGTCCTCCGCCCCGACGTCCGCTGAGACAAGGACCCACGCATGGCGAACGACACCGTCATCACCCTGGTCGGCAACCTGGTGGACGACCCGGAGCTGCGCTTCACCCCTAGCGGTGCGGCCGTGGCGAAGTTCCGCGTTGCCTCGACGCCGCGCTTCCTCGACAAGACGACCAACGAGTGGAAGGACGGCGAGGGCCTTTTCCTCACCGTCAACTGCTGGCGGCAGATGGCCGAAAACGTGGCCGAGACGCTGACCCGCGGCACCCGCGTCGTCATTCAGGGTCGGCTGCGTCAGCGCAGCTACGAGACCAAAGAGGGCGAGAAGCGCACCGTGTACGAGGTCGAGGCCGATGAGATCGCCCCGTCCCTCCGCTACGCGACCGCCAAGATCAACAAGACCTCCCGTGGCGCAGGCCCGGGCGGTGGCGGTGGTGGCGGCGGAAGCAGCAGTGCCGCGGACGACCCGTGGGCGAGTTCCTCGACCGACTTCGGTGACGAACCGCCGTTCTAACCGCGCGTGACGTCCCCTCATTCTTGATCGCATCAGACTTATCTGGAGAAGCAGAGCAATGGCAAAGCCACCGATTCGCAAGGTGAAGAAGAAGGTTTGCATCTTCTGCAAGGAGAAGACGAAGTACATCGACTACAAGGACACGAACCTGCTGCGCAAGTACATCTCGGACCGCGGAAAGATCCGCGCCCGTCGCGTCACGGGCAACTGTTCCCAGCACCAGCGTGACATCGCAACGGCCGTGAAGAACAGCCGCGAGATGGCACTGCTGCCCTACACCAGCACCGCGCGCTGAGGACGGGACAACACATGAAGCTCATCCTCAAGCAGCAGGTCGCCGGTCTCGGTGACGCTGGCGACATCATCGAGGTCAAGGACGGTTTCGGCCGTAACTACCTCATCCCGCAGGGCTTCGCGCTCCTCGCGACGCGCGGTGTCGAAAAGGACGCCGCCGCGATCCGCAAGGGCCGCGAGGTGCGTGCCGTCAACGATCTCGTTGCAGCACAGGAGATTGCCAAGCAACTCGGCTCCATGAGCGTCAAGCTCACGGCCAAGTCGGGCGACGGCGGTCGTCTCTTCGGTTCCGTGCAGACCGATGACATCGCAGCAGCGGTGTCGCGGGCCGGCGGTCCGAAGCTCGACAAGCGACTCATCACTCTCAAGTCGCCGATCAAGACGCTGGGTTCGCACACGGTCACGGTCAAGATTCACCCCGAGGTTGACGCGACGGTCACCGTCGAGGTCGTCAAGCTCTAAATCTCGTTGTACGTCGACACATCGCGGGTCGGTCCTTCTCCGGAAGGGCCGGCCCGTTTGTCGTTGTAACGGCGGCCTGACACTGCGTGACAACCGCGACATGCCGACGCGAATCCTGGGCGATTGGCCCGGTGTCGTTGAGACTGTCGCGGTGATCGACGTCCTTGCCCCGACATCCGCCCCGCACGGGGTCCGCCTGACTACCGCGAAGCCGCCGAGCGACTCCTGGCGATCGATGGTCGCCGCGGCCGACCTCCTGCTCGGCGCAGGCTCTGGCGCCGGTGCCGGCGGTGCGCGTGGCGAGGCCCGCGCAGTGGTCGACGACCTCGAGCTGACGCCGTCTGTGCTGAGCGAGGCCATCGTTGAGTGGACGGGGAAGGCGCTCGGGTTGCGCGAGCCCGACCGCGAAACGGCTCGGCTGGTCGCGCGCTACGGACGCGACGACGCGCAGCGCGTCGTACGCACCCTGCGGAAACTGCAATCCGAGTTTGACGAGACGGAACGTCGGTGCGGCGAGACGCGCTGGCTGGCCGCGGACCGCGCGGCTGCGGCGTTCTCGGCGCGCCACCCGGAGCTCTCGGACGTCGCCGTCGAGGCGCTGCGCTGGTGTTATGCCTTCGATCGCCAGCACCGGTGTGAGCTGCACGGTACGGAGTTCTGACCGCCCAACTGGGCCCCCCACTTACCGACGCCGCTACCCCGGTGTCCGCATGGTGAGACGACTCGCAAGTTCTCGCTATCCACAGTGACATTCATGGATATGCGCACCCTGCAGGCGTGATCCACGGGATCCCGCGCGCGCCGTCCACAGCGGCGTCCACAGGCCGGGGACAGAATTCTGGTCAAGCACACCGCTCCTCCACACGGTGTGGACGGACCCTGTGCAGGCAGATTCTGTCGGACCCCTCGGCTTACCTGGAGTCGCGCACTAGACATCTCCATGCACCCCAGGAAAGGAGCCCGTCCGTGACCGTTATCGACGTACGTCGCGATCAGGCAGGCTCCCCCGGCGACCGCGTGCCGCCGCAGGACATCGTGGCCGAGCAGTGCGTGCTCGGAGCGATGCTGCTGAGCAAGGACGCCATCGCCGACGTCGTCGAGACGATCCGCGCCACCGACTTCTACCGGCCGGCCCACCAGGTCGTCTACGACACGATCCTCGACCTGTACGGCCGCGGCGAGCCCGCTGACCCCGTCACGGTCGCGGCCGACCTGACGCGCAACGGTGAGCTCCCGCGGGTCGGCGGCGCGCCGTACCTGCACACGCTCATCGCCTCCGTCCCTACCGCGGCGAACGCCGGCTACTACGCGAAGATCGTCCGCGAGCGGGCGATCCTGCGACGCCTCGTCGAGGCCGGCACACGCATCGTGCAGATGGGTTATACGGCTGACGGCGCGGACGTCGACGAGGTCGTCGACAGGGCCCAAGCGGCTGTGTACGACGTGACGGACAAGCGCACGTCTGAGGACTATGTGCGCCTCGAAGACGTGATGCAGCAGGCCCTGGACGAGATCGAGGCGATCGGCGCCCGCGGCGACGAACTGTCGGGAGTGCCAACCGGCTTTGCCGACCTCGACCGGCTGACGAACGGTCTGCACCCCGGCCAGATGATCATCATCGCGGCAAGACCGGCTGTAGGTAAGTCGACGATGGGATTAGATATATGTCGAGCAGCCTCGATCAAGAACGGGCAGACCAGCGCGATCTTCTCGCTCGAAATGTCGCGCAGTGAGATCACGATGCGACTCCTGTCGGCGGAGGCTCGCGTCCCGTTGCACCACATGCGCACGGGCAAGCTGACCGAAGAGGACTGGGCGCGACTGGCCCGGCGGATGGGTGAGGTGGCGGAGGCGCCGCTGTTCATCGACGACTCCCCGAACCTCACGATGATGGAGATTCGCGCGAAGGCGCGTCGCCTCAAGCAGCGCCACGACCTCAAGCTCATCGTCGTCGACTACCTGCAACTCATGAGCCCTCACAAGCGGGCCGAGAGCCGGCAGCAAGAGGTCTCGGAAATGTCGCGTGCGTTGAAGCTCCTCGCGAAGGAGCTCGAAGTGCCGGTCATTGCGATCTCGCAGCTCAACCGTGGCGCCGAACAGCGCACCGACAAGAAGCCGCAGATCGCCGACCTCCGTGAATCCGGCTCCCTCGAGCAGGACGCCGACATGGTGATCCTGCTGTACCGCGAAGACATCGTGGAAAAGGAATCACCGCGCGCGGGCGAGGCCGACTTCATCGTGGCCAAGCACCGCAACGGACCCACGGCCACGATCACTGTTGCGTTCCAGGGCCACTACTCGCGCTTCGTGGACATGGCCCGGTCATGACGTGCCGGTCTAGCATCTGCTGTCCCTCTGCCTACCCCGGTGGCCAAAATTCGGGTGAGGGAGCCATGAAGCACCAGCAGCCGCGTCGCGTCTGAGATGTAGCCGCGCCTCGATGTGAGGCATCGCTTCGTAATCGCTGTGGGACAGCCCGACAACAAGGCGCAGCGGGCGGGCGCGGTCTGTTGCACACCTCCGGGCGCGCCAAGCGAGTCTACGACTGCACGCGCGTTGCGTGAAGTCTCCACTTCTAGTGTTGGTAGGAGATCGTCACGCGTCTGTTGAGCTGCCGGTCGGCTTCGTTGTCATTGGGCGCGACCGGGTCCTCGGCGCCATGACCGGCGGCCGACCAGTGAATAGACACGGTCACGAGCGGTTTGAGGGCGGCATACACGGCCGCGGCGCGTGCGGCCGACAACTGCTGACCGGCGGCGACTGATTGCCCGTCGTGGTCGGACACGTAGCCGTCGACCGCGACTGTCGACCCGGCGGCCGCCTTGCTGTCGATCTCAGCCGCGATGCGCGCGAGTTCGGCAGATGCCCGCGGCAGCAGCTTTGCGGAGTTGAGCGCGAACAGAACCGTGCTGTCGAGCGCGAACTCGGTTTTTCTGCCTTGCGTGTCCGAACGCGTCGTCGGGGTGCTCGTGTTGTGGATGACGTGATCGACCACGCGGATCGGGAAACCTGCGTAGCTCGCCTCGTCCGGCACCGGCGTCGGCCAGTCGCTGGGGGCCAACGGATGCGACTCGCCACCCAACCCGAGGCGCAAGTGCCACGTCTTGGTCTCCACCGGCTGCGGCGAGCCCGTGGCGTTCGGGGTCAACGGCGTGACGGGGATGTCGCGCAGCGGAGCGACGGTGGAACCGGGGAACGACACCGTCGCCGTCCGAGTGCCGGCCGGCAGCGCGGCGAAGTTCGTCGCCATCGTCACGCTGTCGCCGACGTTGTTCCAGGCCACGGCCCGCGTCTGCCAGTCCGAACACATGCAGATTCGCCAATGCGGCGGGCCGTTCGGGGGTGCCTGGTGGCGGGCGGTGAGCGTCGCATAGTCGCTGCGAAGCGTGGCACGCGTCGCCGGATCGGCTCCCGACGGCAGCAGTCCGGCGCCGTCTGCAACGGTGTCCTTGTAGCCCGTGACGAACGGGTGCAACGAATATTCCGACAGCGGCGTGCCAGCAGCAATCTGGGTGGCGATTTCACCCGGAGTGGCGGCCGTTACTGTCCACACGAGCAGCGAGCCACCCGGGTACGAATAGAGCCCGTCCACGGCGATCGTGCGTTGCTGCTTGCGCGTCTGAGCGTCGACGAAGATTCCTTGCGGGTACGAAAACGCTCGCGTATGCGGGCCCGTGGCCGAAAGGCTTCCCGGCTCGGAGGGCGATGGCGGTGCGGTCAGGTCGACCGGGTTGCCACCGGCCGGGCTTTGTCCGAGCGGTGTCACTGGCACACCGGGGATCACGAACCCGTTGATGGTCATGTCCTCGGTCGTCGCATCACCTGGCAATGGGGGAAACACGGCCTGAAAGATCGCCGTCTTGTGCAGCTCAAGCCCGGCGCCGTAGAAGCCACGACACAGGCAGAAGACCCCCGCCCCCTCGTCGTAGTTGGACAGTAAAGGGCGGTAGATGGTGCCCCCGACGGGGTCGTACAGGTCGACCGGCTGTTGCCCGTCAGCCGTCACGTCGAACTCACTGCCGACGATGAAACGGACGGCGTTGTCGTCCGGCGCTTGCAGCGGTGTGATCGACCAGTCGAGAACCGTGCCGCTCGCCACGCGGCGCAGCGCGTGCGCAGCGATGCGCACGACCACGTCGCCGTGTTTGCCCATCCGGTAGATCACGCTTCCGGCGACTGGCAATGTGGTGGCATCGCCTGTTGGCGCGCTGGTCGTGCTCGACGCGGCACTCGTCGGGGGCGTCACGCCGCTCGCCGTGGCGCTGGGCGGGGCTGTCGGGCTCGAGGGGTGACTGCCGGTGCACGCCGTCAGCACGAGCGACGCGCTCACTGCACACGCCAGTGCAGTCAGTCGCCCGCGGAGTGCGCGACGGCCCTGCTCGGCGGCGCGGTGGACGTGCCTGCCGAAATCTGCCACGTCGTCCCCCTCGTCGATTCCCGCACGGAGCTTATCGGCGCGTCGACGGCGTGACTCGCCAGTGGTCATCGACTAGCG
>JAVEEB010000044.1 GCA_030840665.1 Frankiaceae bacterium
CCGCCTGGGTCGTGTTCGGGCTCGCGGCCGCGCTGACCGTCGTCAGCCAGATCGTGAAGTACACCGTGCCGGGCCGCCGGCTGCGCGAGGTCGGCGTCCCGACCCGGACGCTGCTGGTCGCGGGAGCGGCCGGCGTCGTCGGCTTCTTCGTCATCCCCGTGGTCGGGCTGATCGTGGGCTTCGTCGTCGGCGTCTACGTGATGGAGCGCCAGCGGCTCGGCACTGCTGCCGGCGCCCGCGCGTCGACCGGCGCCGCACTGAGGGCCGCCGGCCTGTCGATGGCGATCGAGCTGGCGGCGGCACTGCTCATCGCCGTGCTGTGGATCGTGGGCGTCGTCCTCACCTGACGCCCGGCCGCAACGGCCGCAACGGCCGCAACGGCCGCAACGGCGATGGGCCGGAGCTCGCGCTCCGGCCCATCGTCGTTCAAGGTGTCAGTTACGGGTAGCTGACGACCGTGCTCGGACCCTGGTGCGTCGGGGTGACCGCTGCACCGACGCCGTTGATGACGTGGTCGGTGGTGCCTGCGCCGTTGAGCGAGATGGTCAGCAGGTCGTGCAGTGCCACGCCGGGGGCGACGGGCACCTCGAACGCGTTCTCCGCATGCAGCGTCGGGTCGACGTTCGTGTAGATGTAGCTGCCGAGGCCCCACGCTTCGAAGGTCTGCACGTTGTCAGCGACCTTCAGTGCCGCGTAGCCGTTGACCCCGTCGTGCTGCCACGCCACCTGGTTGGGGGCGTCGTACGGCATCTCGTTCTGGAAGAACACGACCTTGCCGTTCTGGCCGTTCCAGAGGACTTCGTACTGCTGGTAGTGCTCGACGAACAAACCGGGGGCCGTGACGTTGTCGCCGTTGACGACGACGCCCGTGGCGCCAGTGTTGACGGTCCAGCCAACGGAGCCGGGGACGCCGTGGTCGGCGCGCCATGCCCAGATGTCGTCGAGGATGACGTTGTCGCTGTTGACCTCGAGGCTGACGTCAGCCTTGCCGACGTGCGGGCCACCGATGCGGAAGAAGACGTCCTGCACGGCGGTCGGGTTGGCGGTGCTGTTGTGCGCCGCGCCGTTGTTGCCGTTCTTGCTGCCGATCTGCACCAGCACCGGGGAGTTGACCGGTCCCGCGTCGACCGTGAAGCCCGCGAGGTCGACACCGGGGACGTCAGCAACGCTGAGGGCGATGTTGCCGTTGGTCGGCGTGAACGTCGGAAGGCCGAGGCCGAGGACGATCGTGTTCGCGCGCTTGACGTCGATGGTGCTGGCGATGTCGTAGACGCCTGGCGTGACGATGAGGTTCAGGCCACGTGACAGGGCATTGTTGATGGACTGCACCGAGTCCGCCGGCGTCGCGAGGAAGAACTCCGACAGCGGGATCGACTGGCCGGGGGTCTGGCCGTTGAGCCACGTCGTGCCACTGGAGTCTGTCTGCGCGGACGACACGAAGACGTTCCAGTTGCCGGCGGCGTCGACGTACAGGTACGGCTTCTCCTTGGACGTAGGAGTCGTCGCCAGCGTCGTGTAGGGCGGCGTCGGGAAGGACTGCGCCGGCGCGCCGATCGTGCCGGAGAAGATCTGGTTCCAGACCGCGTTGGACCAGCCACCGATCTGGCTGTTCCGGACGTAGAACTGCTGCTGCGAGCCGTTGACGGCCGAATTCGTGATCTTCGAGTCGGCGACGAAGCCACCGCTCGAGTACTGCGGGCCGGCGGTGCAGTAGTCCATGAACGTGGTGCCACCGTTGATGCTCACGCGACGCATCGGAGCGGCCTGCGAGACGGCCCAGAACTCCGTGTTGGTGCGGCAGCCCGAGTTGCCGCGGGCGTTGATCGTCAGGTTCGAGATCGACCGCCAGAAGTTGTCGAGCGCGGTGCAGTTGTCCGGCGTGAGGCAACGGTTGTAGACGTTGACCTCGCCGTTGATCGTCACATCGGCGGGGTTCTGCCCGAGCCCGGCGACCTCGGTGTAGTAGCCGACCTGGAACACGAGCGGGTTCGCGGCGGTGCCGTAGGTCCCGGGCTTGAAGAGCAGGGCGTACCGCTGGGTGCCCATCTCGTTGTCGACCTGTTCGGCAGCGACCGCGTTGACGGCGCTCTGGATGTCCGCCAACGGCATGCTGGGATCGAAGATCTTCACGTTCGGCCCGAAGTCCGGCTGGGTCACGCTTGTCGTGGGTGCGGGGGCCGCTGTGGCTGTCCCTTGCGTCGACACGGCGGTCGCAAGGGCGACGACACCGATGAGGCCGCGACTGACGAGGCGCGTCCTGCGACCGCGTGAAGCGATCGGCTGGGCGCGCCCGAGGAGGTGAGGCGTTCGCATACCTGGAAGTCCCTTTCGGCTGGCTGATAGGGCGGGCCGAAATCACTTGCTCGAATTAGTACGTTATGTGATCAAATCCGGCCCGGCGTGACCATAACAGGCGCATGAGAGCGATTACAACCATTGATTTCGATGCAATCCCGGGTCGGGAAGCGGTCGTGATCCGGTACCCGCGGGGCGCATGAGGGCGCCGATCGGGGCGCGGAAGCGGCGGAGCTCGATGGCCGGAAGAGGCGGCGCTCGAGGGCCGGAGGAGGCGCGCTCGAAGGGGCAGATGATCACGCCGGGGAGGCCCTGGAACAGGCGCGAAGTCGCGGACGTTGAGGCTGATCTGGCACACTGCTGAAGACTGGTTCCGGTTCACGTTCCGCATCCGAGCGGGGCGACCCGGAGCCCCACCGTTTGGGAGCCCCTTGTGAAGCCTGACATCCACCCCGCCTACGACGTCACGACCGTGACGTGTAGCTGCGGCCACACCTTTGAAACGCGGAGCACCGCGCGCGGCGGCCAGATCTCGGCCGACGTCTGCAGCGAGTGCCACCCGTTCTACACCGGCAAGCAGAAGATCCTCGACGTGGGCGGCCGCGTCGAGAAGTGGGAGAAGCGCTTCGGCAAGTCCGCTGGCATCGCCAGCACCGGCGCCACTCCCGCCAACCAGGGCTAGCGCGATGACGGCGTCGGTCGAGGATTTCCTCGGCCGGCGCCGTCGTCCGTTGTAAACCCACGAAATGCACAACATCGTCGTACGACCTGGAGTTGTCTCTTGTCCGCCTCAGCCCCCACCGACCTGCTGTCGGGTGTTCTTGCTGAGCACGCGGACCTCGAGCACGCGATGCAGGATCCGACGATCCACAACGACCAGAACCGGGCTCGCAGCCTTGGCCAGCGCTACGCGGAGCTGACGCCGATCGTCGAGACGGCGAAGGAACTCCAAGCGGTCGAGGGCGACCTTGCCGCCGCGCGCGAGTTCGTCAAGGACGACGAGTCTTTCCGCGACGAGCTCGACAGCCTTGCCGAGCAACGCGATGCGCTGACGGAGAAGTTGCGGCGGCTGTTGCTGCCGACGGATCCGCATGACGCGAAAGACGTGATCCTCGAGATCAAGGCGGGGGAGGGCGGCGAAGAGTCCGCCCTGTTCGCCGGCGACCTCCTCAGGATGTATCTGCGCTTTGCGGAACGCAACGGGCTCAAGACCGAGATCCTCGACACGAACGAGTCCGACCTCGGCGGCTTCAAGGACGTGACCGTCGTGCTGCGCAGCCGCAAGGGCGCGGACGGGGCGTGGTCGCAGCTGAAGT
>JAVEEB010000088.1 GCA_030840665.1 Frankiaceae bacterium
GGTCCGTCGCCAGCAACTGCGAGACGTGCGAACCGATGGCCGGCCCGACTTCGTTCGCATGGGCGGAGGCCAACAGGGTGGGCTTCGCCTCGGCGAAGGTCTTGTCCTGATGATCGGTCACGAGCAGCACGTCCCAGGAGCCCGCGGCGCTCACCGCGAGGACGTCGCCGACCTGCGCCGCCCAGACCTTGGCACCGATGTCCCCGGCGAACTGGGTGAGCGGCAGCGGACCCGATGCGGTGGTCACGGCAGACGGACCCAGGACGTCCTTGGCCACGGCGTCGAACGTGTCCGGCGCAAGCCGCACCCTCGCAGCGATCTGATCGGCCTGCGCCTGGCTGGTCACGGGGAGGTAGGTCACGTTCACCGTCTGGAACGTCGCGCGCTGCTGCTGGTAGGCGGCCTGCAGCGTCGAGTCCGGGATGGGGAGCCACTTGTCGACGAGGTTGTTCTGCAGGGCGAGCGAGCCGATCAGCGTCGGCAGGAGCGACTGCGGCAGGTTATGGGAGACGAGCGCCTTCGAGACCGTGTCCGCACCACCGAGACCGGCGAGCGCAGTGGCGATGTCCGACGGCGATGCCGTGATGCCGTCCTTGGCGGCCAGGGCCGTGAACACCTGGTGCTGCACGAGGAAGCCGAGAATCTGCCGCTCGGCGGTGACCTTGTCGGCGTCCGCGAGTGCCGCGCCCTTTTGGTCGGCGATCAGGTCGTTCATGTACGACGCGACCTGTGACGTGTCGACGGTGCGGGACCCGACCCGACCCGCGACGTGGCCGGTGTGGGCCGTCGAGCAACCGGTCGCGGCGAGCCCAAGGAGCCCGAGCACCGCGAACTGACGGCGGAACGTTGCCTTCACTGCACAGCCCTTTCGTAGGACAGCTGTCGGGTCACGCGCGCGCGACCAGCACGCCTGCTGGACATATCCTCGCGCATGACGGTCGACGTCATGACGCCGCCGCCGGAAGTGGCTCGCCGACGACGCCCTCGAGCACGGTACGCACCCAGGTCAGCAGCGCGGCATCCCGGATCGGCTGGCCGCCGACGCGAGCGGTCATCGGCCTCGGGACGAGCACGGTGCGCAGCGGCGCCTTCACGACCGCCCCCGGATACAGGCGTGAGATGCGCAGCTGCTGGGAGTCGCGCAGGTCCCACGGGGCGAAGCGGATGAAGTTGCCCTGCCCACTGATTTCGGCAACCCCGAAGCGCCGGACGAACACCCGCAGCGACGCCACCGCCAGCAGGTTGTCGACCGGCACCGGCAGCAGCCCGTACCGGTCCAGAAGTTCTTCTCGTACGGCGGCCACGGCGGCGTCGTCCGTCGCCTCCGCGAGCCGGCGGTACGCGTCGAGTCTCAGTCGCTCGCCAGGGATGTAGTCGTGGGGCAGGTGCGCGTCGACCGCGAGGTCGAGCTTGACGTCGGGGAGCTCCTCGTCGTGGTCGCCCTTGAAGTCCGCCACGGCCTCGCCGACGAGGCGGATGTACATGTCGAAGCCGACGCTCGCGATGTGGCCCGACTGCTCGCCGCCGAGCAGGTTGCCGGCGCCGCGGATCTCGAGGTCCTTCATCGCGACGGCCATGCCGGCGCCGAGGTCGGTGTGCTGCGCGATCGTGGCGAGCCGGTCGTGTGCGGTCTCGGTGAGCGGCTTCTCCCCCGGATAGAGGAAGTACGCGTACGCGCGCTCGCGGCCGCGACCGACCCGGCCGCGGATCTGGTGGAGCTGGGACAGGCCGAGCAGGTCGGCGCGTTCCACGATGAGCGTGTTTGCGTTCGGGACGTCGAGGCCGGACTCGACGATGGTGGTGCTGACCAGGACGTCGTAGTCGCGGTTGTAGAAGTCGACCATCACCCGCTCGAGCGCGTCCTCGCCCATCTGCCCGTGGGCGGTGAGCACCCGGGCCTCCGGCACGAGCTCGGTGATGCGCTTGGCGGCCTTGTCGATCGACTCGACTCTGTTGTGCAGGTAGAAGATCTGGCCGTCGCGGAGCAGTTCCCGGCGGACCGCGGCGGTGATCTGGCGGTCGTCGTACGCGCCGACGAACGTCAGGATCGGGTGCCGCTCCTCCGGCGGCGTGTCGATCGTGGACAGCTCGCGGATGCCCGTCACCGCCATCTCGAGGGTGCGCGGGATCGGCGTCGCGGACATCGACAGGACGTCCACGTTCGCGCGCATCTGCTTGAGGAATTCCTTGTGTTCCACACCGAAGCGTTGCTCCTCGTCGACGATCACGAGGGCGAGGTTCTTGAAGTTCATGCTCTTGCTGAGCAACCGGTGCGTGCCGATGACGACGTCGACGCTGCCGTCGGCCGCGCCGGCCAGCACCGCGTTCTGCTCCTTGGCGGAGTTGAAGCGGCTGATGACCTGCAGGTTGACGGGGAAGCCCGCGAAGCGCTCGCCGAACGTCGAGAAGTGCTGCTGGGCAAGGAGAGTCGTGGGCACCAGCACGGCGACCTGCTTGCCGTCCATGACCGCCTTGAACGCGGCACGTACCGCGATCTCCGTCTTGCCGTAGCCGACGTCGCCGCAGATGAGCCGGTCCATCGGGACGGGCGATTCCATGTCGCGCTTCACGTCGTTGATGGCGGAGAGCTGGTCATTCGTTTCCGTGTACGGGAACGCGTCCTCCATCTCCCGCTGCCACGGCGTGTCCGGGCCGAAAGCGTAACCAGGACTGGCCATCCGCGCGCTGTAGAGGCGGATGAGCTCGGCCGCGATCTCCTTGACGGCCTTCTTTGCCTTGCCCTTGCGCTTCGCCCAGTCGGCGCCGCCGATGCGGTCGAGCGACGGCGCCTCGCCGCCGGTGTAGCGCGTGACGATGTCGAGCTGGTCGGTCGGGACGTAGAGGCGGTCGCCCTTCGCGTACTCGAGCACCAGGTACTCGCGCGTGGCCCCCGCGATCGTGCGCTGCGTGAGTTCGACGTACGTGCCCACGCCGTGCTGGTCGTGGACGACGTAGTCGCCCGGCTTGAGCTGCAGCGGGTCGATGCCCTTGCGGCGGCGGCTGGGCATCTTGCGGCTTTCGCGGCCGGCCGCGCGCGCGCCGTACAAATCCGCTTCGCAGAGGACGGCGAGTTGCGCGCGGTCGGCGACGAACCCACCCGACAACCCCGCGGTCACCACCGTGACGAGCCCCGAGCGGGGCGGCTCGTCGACGGATTCGACCAGCCTGGCCGGCACGTCGGCGTTGGAGAGGATCTCGACGAGCCGCTGGGCGGGTCCGTGGCCGGCCGTGACGAGCACTACGCGGTAGTCGTCCGCCACCCACTCGCGGATGTCGGCGATGGCCGCGTCCGTGTCGCCCCGATAGCTGGGGGCGTCGACCGCGCCGATCAGCACGTCGTCGTCCTCGTCGGTCGAGAACGGCGCGAGGGTCCACCAGGGAAGGCCGAGCTGTCCGGCGTACGAACGAATGTCCGAAACGCTCTGGTACGCCGCCCCGCCCAGGTCGATCGGCGCCGTCCCGCCTCCGGCCGCAACCGCCCAGGACGCGTCCAGGAACTCCTGGCTGGTGCGCACCAGCTCGGCAGCACGGGTGCGCACCCGCTCGGGGTCGCAGACGAGCACGTGGGTGCCGGCCGCGACCTCGTCGACGAGGAGCGTCATCCGGTCGACGAGGACCGGGGCGAGTGACTCCATGCCCTCCACGGCGGTGCCGTCCGCGAGCTTGTCGAGGATGTCGGCGAGCCCGGGCTGCTCGGCCGCGAGCTGCTTGGCGCGGGCCCGCACCTGCGGGGTCAGCAGCAGCTCGCGGCACGGCGGGGCCCACAAGCGGGTTGGCCCCTCCGGCAGGCTGCGCTGGTCCGCGACCGCGAACGAGCGGACCTCCTCGACGCTGTCGCCCCAGAACTCGACCCGGACCGGGTGCTCCTCCGTCGGCGGGAAGACGTCGATGATGCCGCCGCGCACGGCGAACTCGCCGCGACGTTCGACCAGATCCACCCGGGAGTAGCCGATCTCCACGAGGCGCACGACGACGTCGTCGAAGCCGATGTCGTCACCCTTGACGAGGGCGATGGGCTCGAGGTCCGCGAGCCCCGCGACCTGCGGCTGGAGCAAGCTGCGGACCGGGGCCACGAGGACGTCGATCGGGCCGTGGGCGGGGTCGTTCGCGGACGGGTGGCGCAGGCGGCGCAGGATCGCCAGCCGGCGGCCGACGGTGTCGGCGCGGGGCGAGAGCCGCTCGTGGGGCAGCGTCTCCCAGGCGGGATAGACGGCAACGCGGTCGGCGGCGATCAGGCACCGCAGGGCGGCGGCGAGCTCGTCGGCCTCGCGGCTCGTGGCGGTGACGGCGAGCACCGGGCGCCCGGCGCGCACGATCGCGGACACGACGAAGGGGCGCAGCGGTGCGGGGCCGGTGAGATCAAGGGGTGCGGCGGCGGCACCGGCCGCGGCGCGCGCGGCCGCCCCAGCGATAGCCGCGTCGGCGGTCAGGAGGTCGAGCAGTCCAGCGAGTTTCATGCAGTCCTTCGGGCACGGCGCTTACGCACACAACACGGCTGACCCCGATCGGCTGGCTGCCGGGGGGTCTGGACACCCAGGCTAACGCGCGGCAAGGACAGCCGCAGGGTGCGCCATCAGCGCCCGGCGGTTCAGCGGGTCCGGCCGGCGCTCAGTCCGCGACGTAGTGCCGGACGCCGGTGCCCGGCTCGACCCACACGCGCATGAGGCGGTTCGTGGACGGGTCGACGAACACCTCGTCGGTGCGCTGCCAATGCGCCTGCGCCCGGTCCTGCTCCCCGTGCCGGCGAAGGAAGAAGCTCATGACGATGGCCACGAGGACGGCGACCGCGACGACGACCCAGATGAGAGCCCAGAGTCCGATGCCGACACCGCCGGCGGCGCTCATTGCTGGCGCGGCTGGACGATCACGGCCGTCCCGTACGCAACGATTTCGGTGAATTGCCCGCCGATTTCGCTCGAGTCGAAGCGCATTCCGATCACCGCGTTGCCCCCGAGGGCGATCGCATTCTGGATCAGCCGGTCGACAGCCTGGCGCCGCGAGTCCTCGAGCAGCCGCGTGTATTGCGAGACCTCGCCGCCGGTGATGCCCTTGAACGCGGCACCGATCCCCTTGGCGAAGCCCATGCTGCGGACGACGATGCCGTACGCGGCACCCCTGTACTGCACGATGTCGGTGCCGGGGACATCGAACGTGGTCGAGATCGGGAACTGGTTCATGCGCGTCACGGTAGCGCCGCGGAGTCGTTCGGTTGATCACACACGCCGGTCGCGCCTCGCTTGCGCGCGCACGCCTGTCGCCCTGCGTACGGCCCTAGGATGCCCCTCGTGAGCTCATCAGAGGACAAGATCGGCCCGGTACGCACCGACATCCAGGCGCTCGACGTCGGGGATTGCCTGGCCATCTACGTGCCGGACACGCAGCGGGCGTTGACGCTGAACCGCAGCGCGGCCGACGTCTACCTGCTCAGCACGGGCGAGCACAGCGTGGCCGACATCGTCAGGCTGTTGGCAGCGTCGTACGGCGTGCAGGAGGACGACATTCGCCGCGACGTCCTCGCGGCGGTGGACAACCTGCGCGACGAGGGCCTGTTCGTCTAGACGCAGGCCGGTCGGCGATGGCGAGCCGGCGTACTACTAGGCCGTCGGCGTGTCCGACTCGGTGGTCGTGGCAACAGCGGCGCGGCGACGGGCGCCGACCGTGGCCGCGACGCCCAGAGCGACCAGCGCGGCACCCGTTTCGGCGATCGTCGTGATGTTGCCGCCAGTAAACGGCAAAGCGCCACCCGTCGAGCCCTTGCTCGCCGTGGTGCCCTCGACCGTGGTCCCCGGAGTGGGCTTGGGTGACTTCGTGCCGGACGGGATCGGCTGCTCGGTTTGCGTGGCGTCAACGCTCGGCGTCGGCGAACCCGGGGTGCTCGTCGGCGTCGTCGGCGTCGTCGGCGTGGTCGACTCCGTCGTCGGGGTGGTCGGCGTCGTCGGGGTGCTCGTCGGAGTCGTCGGAGTCGTCGCCTCTGTCGTCGGCGTCACGGGCGGCTTCGTGCCCTCGGGCGGGTTTTCGGGACCCGGGCCGCCGCTGGGCGCGGCAGCCGAGGCGGCCGTCATCGAAACGGCCTGCACGGCCGGAACGGCCCAGAGGAGGGTGCCGCCGACGAGGGCGCCGCGCTTGAGGGCGTCACGTCGGGATAGGTTCGCGCCCAGCAGGTCCGTCATCGGTGTCATCCCTTTGCGTGTGTGTCTTACCGCGCACCGCATGAGGCCCGCAGATATTCAGTGAGTGATCAGGATCGCATGCCCACTGTCCATGGGTCCAGTTATGTCACCCATTCGGGGTATTCAGCGGCAGGGTGCCGGCCGAACGTGGGTCGTGAATAGACAATGGCGACCTAATGCCCAGCTCTCATTTCTCCGTACGGTTGCTCGATTCGCGCATCCGCGTGACCGCGAGCGCCGCGGCGTGCGCGGCCGCCCGCCTGTTGTGGAGCGGCACGCTGACCGATGAGGCGGCCTCGGTCGAGCTTGAGGTTGACGCGAGCTTGCCTCTGGCGCCCTCACTGGCGGACATCGCGACGCGCCTCAACGCCACCGTCATCGAGAACTGCCAGCCGTTGACCGTGCACGCGGGCGTCGTCGCGTCCCCGAACGGCGCGATCGCGCTGCCCGCCGTGTCGGGTGCGGGCAAGAGCACGCTCGTCGCGGCCTGCCTACTGGCCGGCCTCGAGTACGTGTCGGACGAGGCGCTGCACCTTGGCCACGGCGAGTATGGCGGCCATGCCGTTCCCTACCCTCGGCCGCTCGGTCTGTCGGAAGAGTCGGCGGCACTCCTGTCCGTGGGTGCCCTGGGCTTCTCCGCCGGCGACGAGCGACTCATCGCCCCTGAGGAGCTGGGGCTGGTGGCCCACGGGCCCGTCCCGGTCCGGCACGTCGTCGCCCTCGACCGCCGCCCCGGCGCCGTGCCTTCGCTGGAACGCATCACGGAAGCGGACGCGGTGCACCTGTTGCTCACGCATTCGTTCAACCACTACATGGCGCCCTTGGCGGCGATGGCCGCCGCGGCACGGATCGCATCTGATGCGGGCGCCTGGCGTCTGAGCTACGGCGAGGCAACGGACGCCGCTGAGGTGCTGTCGGCCCTCCTGAACTGACCGGCGTGCCTGCCGACACAAGCGCCAGATCGGCGTTCCGCCCGGCCAGACCGAGTTCTGGGCGGTCACGCAGCGTCTTGCGGCCCGTCGTCGAGTCAGCCGGTCGTGACTTCGCGGCTGTCGCTTTCGACGGTATGCGTGACCCGCGGAAATCCCTCGCGCCACTCAGCGCGCCGGGCCCACGTGCGCCGCCATTCGCCGCACGCTCGATTGCTTGTCACAACTGCGGCGAACGCCCGCAGAGCCACGCCGCCAAGGACCAGCAACTTCCCGACGGAGCGCGGGAGACCGTGCCACTGCACGTCGATGTACGTCACCTTTCCTGCGAACAGGAGGACGAGTTTGTCAGCTCGTGTCTTCGAGGACGCGCCGACCTTGTGCACGATCGTCGCGCGCGGAGTGATGCTGGGCCGGTAGCCCGCGCGCCGCGCGCGCACCGAAA
>JAVEEB010000252.1 GCA_030840665.1 Frankiaceae bacterium
CTGTTGAAGGCGCGCCGCGGGTGGCCGCGCGACGCCATGCATCCGCACAACCTGCCGCTGACGCTGACGGGCGCCGGCATTCTGTGGTTCGGGTGGTTCGGCTTCAACGCGGGCTCGGCCCTGCAGGCGAACGGCCTTGCGGCACAGGCCTTTGTGAGCACGCACCTCGCGTCTTGCGGCGGGCTGCTCGGCTGGATCGCGGTCGAACGTTGGCGCAACGGTCGTGCGACGACACTGGGTGGGGCGTCCGGCGCCATCGCGGGCCTCGTCGCCATCACGCCCGCCAACGGGTACGTCTCGACGATCCCGGCCCTGCTCATCGGGGCGGCGGCCGGCGTCGCGTCGGTCTATGCGATCAACTTGAAATTCAGATTCGGGTACGACGACTCGCTGGACGTCGTCGGCGTGCACTACGTCGGCGGTGTGGTGGGCATCGTCTCGCTCGGCCTCTTCGCGAGCCACGGTGTCAACGACTCCATCACGCATCAGGGCCTCTTGTACGGCGGTGGCCTGACACTTCTGGGAATTCAGCTGCTCTCCGTGCTTGTCACGACGCTGTTTTCCTTCTGTGGCACGTACGCTGTCGGCTGGACGATCAGTCGCTTCACGCCTCTTCGCGTGACGCCGGAGCAGGAGGTCGAGGGCTTGGACACCGCGCTGCACGCCGAGACGGCGTACGACATCGGTTCCACCCGTGCCTTCGGCAGGGCCGGCGCATGAAACTCGTCACCGCGATCGTGAAGCCGCACGCTCTCGATGCCATCAAGACCGCGCTCGACGCTGCCGGTATCAAGGGCATGACGGTCAGCGAGGTTTCCGGCTACGGGCGCCAGCGCGGCCACACCGAGGTCTACCGCGGCGCCGAGTACGTCGTGGACTTCGTGCCCAAGGTGCGGATCGAGATGGTCGTCGACGACCAGGACAGCGCGGCCCTGGTCGACGTCATCGTGAACGCCGCCCGCACGGGCAAGATCGGTGACGGCAAGGTCTGGGTCACGGCCGTCGAGGACCTGGTCCGCATCCGCACAGGTGAGCGTGGCGCGGACGCCGTCTGAGTTCGCCGCCGCTCGCGCGGAGCTGCTCGCTGAGGCCCCCCGGGGCGCGCCGCTGCGTGCTGCTCTGACGGCGCTGGCGGACGAGTGGCTGTCGGAGCTCGTCGGCGACACGACGGGTGTCTCCTTGCTGGCCGTCGGTGCTTACGGTCGCCGCGATCCCGCGCCGGGCAGCGACCTCGACCTCGTGCTCGTGCACCAGGGCCGTTCCGACATCGCGGCACTGGCGGAGAAACTCTGGTACCCCATCTGGGACAGCGGTGTGAAGCTCGACCACTCGATGCGCACCGTGGACGAGGCCGTGGGGGTCGCCTCCGGGGACCTGAAGGCGGCGCTCGGCCTGCTCGACGCGCGCCACGTCGCGGGCGACCCGGCGCTCACCAGCGTGCTGCGGACGCGTATCCACGAAGGCTGGCGGTCCCAGGCCCACAAGCGGTTGCCGGAGCTAATCGCGGCGACGGCGGCCCGCGAGGAGCGCTTCGGCGAGCTGGCGTACCTGCTCGAGGGCGACATCAAGGAGGCCCGCGGCGGCCTGCGGGACGTGCACGCGATCCGGGCGGCGGCGGCGGCGTGGGTGGTGGATGCGCCGAGCGAGCGCGTGCAGGAGGCGTACGCCGTGCTGCTCGACATCCGCGGGGAGCTGCACCGAACGGTGCGCAGGCCCACCGACCGGCTCATGTTCCAGGACCAGGACCTCGTCGCCGAGCGCTGCGGCTACGGTGATGCCGACGAGCTGCTGGCCGCCGTGGCCGGCGCGGCCCGCACGATCGCGTACAGCTGGTCGCTCACGGCACGACAGGTGTCGCGGTGGGTGGGCTCGCGCAAGCGCTTCCGCGGCCGCCCCGCACCTAGGCGTCCCATCGCCGACGGCGTGGTCGAGCAGGACGGCGAGGTGCATCTGTCCGCTGACGCCGACACGGAGAACGACCCGGTCCTCGTGCTGCGCGCCGCCGCAGCCGCGGCCCAGCACAACCTGCCCTTCGCGCCGCACACCCTCGAGCGACTGGCGGCGTCCCCGGCGCTTCCGGAGCCGTGGTCGGACGACGCGCGAGACTCCTTCGTGGCGCTGCTCGGCGCCGGGGCCCCCCTCATCGACGTCATCGAGTCGCTCGATCAGGTCGGGATCATGACCCGGCTGCTTCCCGAGTGGCAGCACGTTCGCAGCCTTCCGCAGCGCAACGCACTCCACCGGTTCACCGTCGACAGGCACCTCGTGGAGACGACGGTGCAGGCGGCGGAGGTTGCGCGGCGCGTCGATCGCCCGGACCTGTTGCTCGTTGCCGCGTTCCTGCACGACATCGGCAAGGGATTCGAGGGTGACCACTCCATCGTCGGGGCCCAGATGATGGAGGTCATCGCCCCGCGGATGGGCTTCAACCCGGCTGACTCGGCGACCCTGCGCACGCTGGTGCTCGAGCACCTGCTGCTCCCCATCGTGGCGACCCGCCGCGACCTCGACGACCCCCTCACCATCAGCCGGGTCGCGGAGCGCATCACGGATCGGGGCACCGTCGAGTTGCTCCGCGCTCTCTCGGTCGCCGACGGGACCGCGACGGGCGCGGCGGCGTGGAACGAGTGGAAGGCCGGCATGGTCGGCGACCTGGCGCGGCGCGTCTCCGCTGTGCTGTCGGGGGCGCCGTTGCCGCTGCCCGACCCGATCGAGCCGCACCTGCGGACACTCGCGGATCGCGGCGAATTCGCGCTGGACGTCCAGCCAGGCGTTGGCGGTTTTCGCGTTACGGCTATCGCCCGCGACCGGCCCGGGCTCTTGGCAACATACGCAGGAGCACTTGCCGTTCACAGGCTGGATGTACGTGGTGCCAGCGCGTCGAGCGTCGGCGACATGGCGGTGACCACGTTCGTGGTGGCGACGAAATACGGGGATCCGCCGAGCTGGGCCGCGTTGCGCGACGCCATTCGCAGCGCGCTCGATGACAGCGCAGGCCTCGAGAAAAGGCTTGCTGAGCAAGAGAAAACGTACGCGACGGTCGACAAGGTCGTCGCTCCACCGTGGGTGAGCCTGCGCAACGACCTGTCCGAGTCGGCCACGGTCATCGAGGTTCGCGCGCACGATTCCGTCGGCCTGTTGTACCGGCTCGCCCGCGTCGTCGCCGACCACGGTCTCGACGTCCGCTCGGCGAAGGTGGCGAGCCTCGGGGCGGAAGTGGTGGATGCGTTCTACGTCGTCGACACCGCGGCGGCGCGCGTCACGGACGCGACGAAGCTCGCCGAGCTCGAGAGTGCGCTGATCGCGGCGGTCGCCTGACCGTGGTGTCGGCGGCCGACGGTCGGACGGTCAGTGCCGGCCGCTCGACAGCAGACGAAAGAGCGCCGGCCCCATCGACCAGACGAAGGTGACGGCGAGCCCGAAGGCGAGCACTGCCTTCACCGTCGACGCGGAGCTGTGGGCGATCCCGAGGACGATCGCCGGGGTCATCGTCGCGGAGTAGAGCAGCAACGTCGTCGCTGCGCG
>JAVEEB010000267.1 GCA_030840665.1 Frankiaceae bacterium
CTCGCCGCGCCGTCACGCCGCGCGGCCTCCTGGGCGCCGGACTGTTCTACATAGCGTTCGCCGCAGCGCTTGCCGTCGTGACCTCATAACCGGTAGGCGACGAAGCTCGTCGCCCATTCGATCGAGACTCCCGCAATGTCAGCCGAAGGTGCAGTCGGCAATGACCTTCGTCAAAGCCACCTCGACAACGGCGAGCTCCGAATCGTCGAGACGCTCCACGAAGAGTTGGGACACACCGCGTAGGTGGACCGGCAACGTCTCGGTGATCCGCGCGACACCGGCTGCTGTCAGCGAAACAACGACGCCGCGACCGTCGTCGATCGCGTTCGCCCTGGCGACGAGGCCGTCGCCGACCAGTCCGGCAATGCGCCGCGTGAGACCCGAACGTGAGATCAGCGTGCGGGTGGCCAGTTCGCTCATGCGCAGCTCGCCGCCGGCGCTGGCGAGCTGAGCCAGGACATCGAAATCAGCCAGGCGAAAACCTGTCTGCTCCCTGAGGTCGGTGTCCAGCCGCCGCATGAGCGTCGCGTGCGCCTGCAGCAGCGCTTGCCAGGCCCCCTCTCCGCGCCTCGTGGGCAACGCTTCGTCCACGAGGCGACTGAGCAATTGCGCGGGGGACTCCGATGGAGCATCTAGTTGCATGCGCAATCACATCTCTCTAAGGTAGTTGCGACAGCAAGTATCGCAGGATCGATGAGGAGTGTCCGATGACCCGAGCACAGACTGACATCGACGCGGAACTCAGGCGCCGTTACACACTGCCGGCCGACGAGGCGCGAACGGCCCGCACGGCCGCCGCCCTGGAGACGAACGGAATGACCGTCCTGCGGGCCTCGGACGGGGCCGTCGCGAAAAAACTGGTCCTCGACCTCATCGCCGAGGGGTCGCAGGTGCACCAGGGCGCGTCCCAGACCTTGGACGTGTTGGGCATCACCGACGAGCTGGAAAAGTCTGGTCGGTACGACGCGGTGCGCCCGCGGACGTTCTCCATGGACCGTGCCACCGAAGCGAGGGAGATCCGCCGACTGGCGGCATCTCCCGACGTCATGCTCGGAAGCGTTCACGCAGTCACAGAGACGGGCTCGCTGGTTGCGGCGTCGTTGAGTGGCAGTCAACTCGGCCCATACGCGTCCGGTGCCGGCCAGGTCATTTTCGTCGTCGGCACCCAGAAGATCGTGCCCGACCTGGAGGCCGCGCTCCGGCGGGTCGACGAGTACGCCTTCCCCCTCGAGGACGCCCGGGCCCAGACTGCGTACGGCATCCACAGTGCCGTGAACAAGGTCCTCATCATCCACCGGGAGTTCGCACCCGGACGCATCACCGTTGTCCTCTGCGACGAGGCACTGGGCTTTTGATGTGACGGCGTCTCGGCTCGGTGTCGGGATCGTCGGCGACAGCCGAGCGCGGCGGCTACTGGAGCGGTGCGGCGGAGGCGGGCAAGGTGCCCATCGCGATGGCGCTCAACGTCCTCGCGAAGACGGTGAGCCACGCGACAACGAGAAGCGCATAGAGCAGGACGGACGCACCCGCGAAGAAGGCAAGCCCCGTGCGGACCGCCAGCCCGTTGGTGCCCGTGACCAACGCCCCCACGGGGAACGCGAAGCTCCACCACGTCAGGCTGAAGGGCAGGTGTGCGCGGGCGGTGCGCGCGGTAACGGCGATCGCCACCGTCAGCCACAGCACCGCGAAGCCCCATGTGGTCAGCCCGAAGAGCATCGCCATCGCGGCCGCCCCGTCCGCATCCACCGTGGGCAACGTGCCGCGTGCGGCGGTCGCCATCAGGCCGGCGGCGGTGATGGACTGCCCGAGCGGCCCGAGGACGATCCACAGCGTCGGCACGGCGGCCGGAGACCCGACTTTGTGCTGCATGAGGCGTCCCCAGATCAGGCCAATGATCACGACACTCGCGAACAGGGACAGGCCGAACATGCAGTAGCAGGAGGCGAGCAACGTCTCGCGCAGTTGGCCGGCGGCAGCGTACGGCACAAGCAGGGCGCCGGTGCTTGCAGAAACCATTGGCGGTACGACGGGCATCAACCAACCGCCGAACGCACTGTCGGGCTTGGTGTCGTGGCGGGTGAAGGCGACGTAGGGAACGACCGCGGCGACCGCCAGGCCGGTTGCCGTGCCGATCAGCCACATCACCCAGTCGAGGTCGACGGCCAGTCGGAGTCCGAGCACGTCGCGTCCCACCAGGATGGCCCCGGCGCCCACGGTCAACACGGCCATCGGGGGAGCGCCGTAGAAGTGGCTCATGACCGGATCGCTGAGGTGGGCGCGAGCCGCAAAGGGATGCCGGAGCCACTGCGCCGCCGTTGCGTAGATCAGCGACACCAACAGGAACGACGCCAACACCCACACCGCCAGCGCGAACCCGCGAAGTCCCGGCACGTGGACAGGAAGGGTGACGGCAGCGGTTGCGACGATGCCCGTCCCCATCACGCCGGCGAACCAGTTCGGCCCGAGGTCCGCAAGCCCCACCGAGCGGTGCCGAAGCGCGGTCGGTGGAGGTGTCGTGGTTACGTACTTGCCGTCGGATCGGGCGGCGACGGTTGCGAGTGTCATGGTCACTCCAAGCTCGGGTTTCAGCGTGCATATTCAGCGTGCGACCCGGCGTCACTCGCGAGTAGGCGCCCCGATGGAATCGACCTATCACCTTTCGTTATGACTCGTCGTACTCTCGATTTCATGTTGTCGACACGCGTGCCCGACCTCGACTCGCTGGAGCTGTTGCTGGCTGTCGCGACCGAAGGCAGCCTGGGGCGGGCGGGAGCGGTGCGGGGGATCAGCCAACCGGCAGCGAGTGCGCGCATCCGCCGGATGGAAGGAAGCCTCGGGTTCCCGCTGCTGCATCGGACGGCCCGTGGTTCCACGCTGACGCCGGCAGGGGCCCTGGTTGCTCACTGGGCGCGCGACGTCATCGCCGCGGCGGCGGTGCTCGACGCCGGGATCGGGTCGTTGCGTGAGGACGCGGCCGGTCGCCTCCGCATTGCCGCCAGCCTCACCATCGCGGAGCACCTGCTGCCGCACTGGCTCGTCCGGCTGTCGGCCGGTCAGCCGGGCATCGCGGTGAGCCTGTCGGCGGTGAACTCCGACGAAGTGGCGCGGCAAGTCCTCCATGATGAGGTCGACCTGGGTTTCGTCGAAGGGCCGACCCCGCCGTCGGGACTGAGCGGCAAGGTGATCGGCGAGGATCGGCTCGTGGTCGTCGTACCGCCAGGTCATCCCTGGACCCGCCGGCGGAAGGCGCTCACGTCAGCCGAGCTGGCGACCACCCGGCTGGTGCACCGAGAGCCGGGATCCGGAACGCGGACGGCCTTCGAGGTCGCCCTCGCCGCCTTCGCACCTTTACCAACGCCCCTGCTGGAACTCGGGTCGACGACCGCCGTCCGCTCGGCCGTCGCGGCCGGTGCCGGACCAGCTGTGCTCAGCGACCTCGCCGTACGCGACGACGTGGCCAATCACAGACTTGTCGAGGTGGCTGTGAGTGATCTCGATCTTCGACGCAGGCTGCGCGCCGTCTGGCCGGCCGGTCAGCGGCCCAGTGGGCCCGCGCGCGATCTTCTCGCCGTCGCCGCGCGCTCCAAGCCCAGTCGGACGTGACAAGCGCCTATGCGAAACCAGGAGTTGCGCATACTGCCATCGTCGGATAGCTTAACGCGCAACCGAACGTTGCGAATGGAGAACGATCATGGAGTACGGGCTCATCGAGCGGGAGTTCCACATCGACGCCTCGCCGGAGGTGGTCTTCGAGGTGATCAGCAGCCCTGCGCACATCCGCGAATGGTGGCATGCGGACGCGGTCGTGGAGCCGGTGGCCGGCACGACGGGGGAGCTGGTGTGGGGTGACAGGGCCAGCGGAGACGCTCACATCGCTCAGCTCACGGTCGTCGATGCGGAACGGCCCCGGGTGTTTTCGTTCCGGTGGGTGTACGAGGACGGGGCGCAGCCGGCGTCGGGTAACTCGCTTCTGGTGACCTTCGAGCTCGTCCCCATGGGGGAGGGGACGACGGTGCGACTCACAGAGACCGGCTTCCGCGAGAGGGGCTGGGAGGCGGCCGTTCTCGAGCAGCACTACAACGACCACGTTGCCGGATGGGACGCCCACTTCGCCGGCGGCCTGCGGACGTACCTCACGCAGTTGGTCTCCGTACCGTGACCACGGCCGTCGACGACGGGCTCTGGTCGGCCATCGGTGACCCGACCCGCCGACGAGTGCTCGACCTTCTCCTGGCGGGCGGGGGCCGCACCGCGACAGCGCTGAGCGAGCAACTTCCGGTGACGCGGCAAGCCGTCGCCAAGCATCTCGCCGTGCTCGACCGGGTGGGTCTCGTGCATGCGGCACCGTCGGGACGGGAGATTCGGTACGAGGTCGACGAGGCACAGCTCGCTCGAGCGGTTGCCCAACTCGCGTCGGTGGGCTCCGCCTGGGACGCGCGGTTGCGACGCATCAAGCGGATCGCCGAAGCCATCCAGCGCGGAAAGGCGGACTGACTCTCGTCATGGACACCACAGCATTGCGCGCGGCCTACGAACATCTGTTGGATGTTGCCGCCTCCCCGGACCTCGGCGAGGCGGCCGACGGTGGCTGGAACGCGGACCAGCTGCTGGCCCATCTGCTCAGCGTCGATGCAGCGATCGCCGCCGTTGCTCTCGGCGTTGTCGCCGGTTCGCGACCGACATTCGACAATCGGGTATCGCTGGACCGCTCGAATCTGGCGCGGATTGTGGCGGAGCACGTCGACCGCGCCGCGCTTATCGGGAGTGTCCGGCGGACGGCAGACATTTTGTGCGACGTCACCGATGAGCTGAGCGATGCCGACGCGCAGGTCCTCGTACCGTCGTTCCTTATCTCGAACGACGTGGTCGCGTTGGACCAGCCGCTGACACTCGAAAGCCTCATCGACGGTTTGGCGGCGGACCACGTGCCGCGGCACTCGCAACAGCTGCTCGAACTTCGCGTCGCCGTGTGACTTGAGGGGGATCGCGCGGATGCCTCGACGAACGCTGTCCAACAGTCAAACTGACATAATGTCCATTATCGGATGTCAACTAACGGGAGTTGCAACAGATGCAACCACTCCCGTCTCATGAGAGGGACGGCGTTCTCGCAGGTCACGCACGGTGGGACGTCTACGCCAGCCGCGTCGCATCGTCGTGCCTCTTGCCAGGGAAGCGCAGATCAGCGTAGGTTTCGTGCATCTAATGCAGGATTCCACGGTTAGAGGTCGCCATGGATGTTGTCCCGGGCTTCGTGCCGCGGGTGCTCACGGACCCGAACGTCGGGCTGTTCCGGGCCGATGAGCGCGTGTTCGACGCGATGATCGACGGGTGGCGGGCGCAGATGCTCGCTCGCGGTTTGACCACCGCGACGATCGAGGGCCGCTGTCGCCTGATCCGGCGATTTCAGTCGTTCACCGGTGAGTTCCCGTGGACCTGGCGACCGCTCGACGTCGAGGAGTTCCTCGGCGAGCGCCGGTCCGGCGCGAAGCCGATCAGCCTGACCACGCTGCGGTCGGACAGCAACGCCGTGGCGATGTTCTGCGCGTACATAACGCATCCGGCCTACGCGTGGTCGGAGTTCTGCGAACGGACGTTCGGCGATGTGCCTGCGCAGATCTGCTTCGACTGGAATATGCCCAGGCACACGACGGACGACGCCGTCCCGCCCGGGCGCCGTGCGTTCACCAAGGCGGAACTGCAGTCGCTTTTCGACTTCCTCGATGACCTGGTCGACCACGAGTACGCCGCCGGCAGCAAGCGTTGGCTGCCGGCCCTTCGGGACTCCTTGGCGTTCAAGGTCTGCTACGCCTACGGTCTCCGCCGCCGGGAGGTCACGATGCTCGACGTGCACGACTTCGGCCCGAACCCTCACGTCGCCGCCTACGGGGCGTTCGGCGCGGCGACGATCCGATGGGCGAAAGGCACCGCCGGCTCTGGCCCTCGACGCCGGACAGTGCTGACCGTCCCCGAGTTCGACTGGGTCGTCGAGCTACTCCGGTATTGGACGTCGCCAGGTGGCCGCGACCGGTTCGCCACCGCCGACCGATCAGCTGCGATGTGGCCGAGTGAACGCGGACAGCGAATCACGCTCGGCAGCCTCGGTGACTCGTTCACGCAAGCGCGCGATGCTGTCGGCTTACCGAAGGAGCTTGGTCTGCATTGCCTGCGCCATTCCTACGTCACCCACCTCATCGAAGCGGGCTACGACCCGACGTTCGTGCAGACGCAGGTCGGTCACTCCTACGCGAGCACGACAGGTCTGTACACGTCGGTGTCTTCGGACTTCAAGCAGAGGGCGGTGCAGCAGATGATCGCGCGACGCATCGCGACACCCGGAGCTATCGATGCCTGAGCAGCGACGAATCGGATATCGGTGGAAGCTGAGGAACCTTATGGCGCAACAGAACCTGTGGAAGTCGACACAGTTGATGCCGCTGCTGCAGTCGCGTGGTGTCAACCTGTCCGAAAGTCAGGTCTACCGCCTCGTGACCACGACACCGGAACGGATCCCGGCCCGGACGTTCGCAGCGCTGTGCGACATCCTCAACTGCACGCCAAACGACCTGTTCGAACCGTTCGTCGAGATGCGCGCCGCCGGGACCGCGAACGCGCCAGCCCGCAGCGAGGACCTCGGCGTTCGACCAGGTGACCCCATCGCCCGCCGAGTGCGGCTAGTCCCCGAAGATGGCTAGGCCACGCAAGGCCGGCGATCCAGACAAGTGGCCGATCCCCTGCGGCCGCTGCGGCGAACATCACCAGCCCGTCGCGACCTGGCCAGACGCCACCATCTGCGGCTACTGCTACCAACAGGCGAAACGGACACGCGGCACATGCGCGTGCGGCCACGCCGGCATCCTGCCCGGGCGCATAAACGACCAGCCTGCATGTCGCCGATGCTCCGGTGTGTCGTTGAACGTTGACTGCCGAACCTGCGGCGCTGAGGACGAGCTCTACAACGGCTCCCGGTGTTGGGCGTGCGTACTCGCCGCCACCGTCGACCGGCTTCTCACCAATCCGGAGACGGGCGTCATGGTTCCGCAGTTGACGACCGTCGCCACGGCACTGAAGTCAATGAAGAGATCGAACAGCGGTCTGACTTGGATACAGCAGCCGCACGTCTCTTCTTTCCTGACGGGACTCGCGAAAGCGCCCAGCATCAGCCACGAGAGCCTCGACGAACTGCCCGCCTCGAGAACCCGCGACTACGTGCGCGGGCTCCTCGTAGAGCACGGTCCACTCCCCCGTCGGGACGAACTCGCTGCGACGTACTCCGCGTGGTCGCAGCAGGCGGTCGCCCGACTGCGCAACGGCGCGCACCGTGACGTCATCCAGCGCTACATTCGCTGGCAACACCAGCGCCGCATGAACGCCATGGACACCGTCACACCCAGCACCTTCCTGCGCTCCAAGCAGGCGGTCACCGTCGCGATCGACTTCCTCAACTGGCTCGACGAACACAGCGTGGAACTGGCGAATCTTGAGCAAGGTCACCTCGACGTGTGGCAGGCGGGCGGACCCAGTACCCGGGAGATCGCCAGCCGATTCCTCAGCTGGGCCGCTCGGACCCGCCTCGTCGGACCCGGCCTGAGGATCAATGCTCACCGCCGCGGCACGAGCCCCAAGCTGAGCGCCGAGCAACAGGTGGAAGCCGTCCAGCGCGTCGTTCACTCCGACGAGCTCAACCCTCGCGATAGAGCGGCCGCCACGCTCGTGATTGTCTTCGCCCAACAGATCGAACATGTCGTCCGGCTCACCTGGGACGACGTGACACTGACCAATGAGACCGTCCATATCCGACTCGGCGCCACGGAGATCGTTCTGCCGGCGCCGCTCGACGAGCCACTCCGCCAACTCGGCGCAGCACCCAGCCACGACCTCACCGCCGCGCACCCGAACACCAACTGGGTCTTCCGCGGCCACTCCCCCGGCCGACACATCGACCCCGCCTATCTCCGCGGCCGGCTCAAAGCGGTCTTCAGCACGCGAGCCGCACGCCTCGGGACCCTTCACGAGCTCACCAGGCAAGCCCCCGTCGCCATCATCGCCGAGGCGCTCGGCTACTCGCCCGCGACGATCGAGCGCCACACCCGCGCATCAGCCGCTACCTACGCCCAGTACGTCGCCGCCGTTCGAGAACGCGGGGGGACCCCGCGTGCCTAGCGATCAAGTGGAGCTGCGCGCGGAGACGGGCCGCATCATCTGCCGAACGAACTGGGCCCGATCTTCAGGCGCGAGGTCTTCATGCCTTATAAGAAGGGCGAGAGTGCGCCGATAGAACCAGCAGCGCGCGTGCTACCGCTACGCGCAGCACTGCCTCACTATCGCGATCTCATTGGATTGCAACAGATACAGCGACTCCCGCCTGGAAAGGCGGTCGTTGCCCCTCCCCGCACGGCGGTCGAAGCTGCGTTTGGGCGCCGCAGGACCATGAAGACGCGGCGTTTGCGTTGCCCTAGTCAAGGAGATGATGGCGTGCTTAACTTGCCGCCACACAAGACATCAGGGGGCAAAGTGTCTAAGTTTCGCACGGTCCGGCACTCGGCGGCGCTCACGGGGATTCTGGCCG
>JAVEEB010000095.1 GCA_030840665.1 Frankiaceae bacterium
CCGCGGCCTCCTGCTCCTCGTGGGCCAGCGCCGCCGGCTCCTCAAGTACCTGGCGAAGACGGACATCAACCGTTACCGCGCCCTCATCGAGAAGCTCGGGCTTCGTCGCTAGCTGCACGACACGGGAGCGGTGCCCCACACGGGCCCGCTCCCGTTCTTTAATAGCCACCAGCACCAAATAGGCAAACGCACCGAATAGCACCAGCACCATTCATGGCCGGTAGACAAAGAAGCCGGCACCGCCACTGGGCAGTGGCCGGAGACCTCGCAGGCTCCGCGCAACGGTCCTCGGTAGTGGCTCCCGGGTCTCGAACGACCCGAGCGCTTCGACTGAGTTCCGGTGACGCACCTGTGCCGTCGCGGCCGTGCAGCCCGTGAAACACAGAAGGAGCACCCGTGCAGGGTCCCGACGTTCAACATTCAGAAGCAACAATCGAAACACCCCTCGGCGAGCGCACCATTCGCTTCGAGACCGGCCGTCTGGCCAAGCAGGCGCAAGGCGCCGCAGTCGCGTACCTCGGCGACACCATGATCCTTTCGGCCACCACGGCCGGTAAGCAGCCGCGCGACCAGTTCGACTTCTTCCCGTTGACGGTCGACGTCGAAGAGCGCATGTACGCCGCGGGCAAGATCCCCGGCTCGTTCTTCCGCCGCGAAGGCCGCCCGTCCGAGGACGCGATCCTCACGTGCCGCCTCATCGACCGGCCGCTGCGCCCGTCCTTCCCTAAGGGCTTCCGCAACGAGGTCCAGGTCGTCGCGACCGTCATGGCGCTCGACCCCGACCACATCTACGACGTCCTCGCGATCAACGCGGCGTCGCTGTCCACGCTGCTCTCCGGCCTGCCGTTCAGCGGCCCGATCGGCGCCACCCGCGTGGCGCACATCGAAGGCCAGTGGGTCGCCTTCCCGACGCACAGCGAGTGCGCCGAGGCGACCTTCACGATGGTCGTCGCCGGCCGCGCGCTCGACGACGGTGACGTCGCGATCATGATGGTCGAGGCCGAGGCCACGACGTCCACGGTTGCGCTCGTCGCCGACGGTGCCCACGCGCCGACCGAAGAGATCGTCGCGAGCGGCCTCGAGGCCGCAAAGGCCCCGATCCGCGCGCTGTGCGCCGCTCAGGCCGAGCTCGCCGCGAAGGCAGCGAAGCCTGTCGCCGAGTACCCCGTCTTCGCCGACTACGGCGACGACGTGTTCGCCGCCGTCGAGAAGTTCGCGGCGAAGGACCTGGGCAAGGCCCTCACCATCGCCGGCAAGCAGGACCGCGAGACCGAGACCGACCGGATCAAGGACGCGACGAAGGACAAGCTCGCCGCCGATTTCGAAGGCCGCGAGAAGGAAGTGTCGGCCGCGTTCCGCTCGCTGACCAAGAAGCTCGTCCGCGCGCGCATCGTCACCGACGGCGTCCGCATCGACGGCCGTGGCCTGGCGGACATCCGCCCGATCACCGCCGAGGTCGGCGTCCTGCCGCGCGTGCACGGCTCGGCCCTGTTCGAGCGTGGCGAGACGCAGATCCTCGGCGTCACCACTCTCAACATGCTCCGCATGGAGCAGATGATCGACACGCTGGCGCCCGAGACGCGCAAGCGCTTCCTGCACCACTACAACTTCCCGCCGTACTCGACGGGTGAGACGGGCCGCGTCGGTTCGCCGAAGCGCCGCGAGATCGGCCACGGCGCCCTCGCCGGCCGCGCGATCCTGCCGGTGCTGCCGAGCAAGGAAGACTTCCCGTACGCGATCCGCGCGGTGTCCGAGGCTCTCGGCTCCAACGGCTCGACGTCCATGGGCTCGGTCTGCGCCTCGTCGCTGTCCCTGATGCACGCCGGAGTGCCCCTCGCGGCCCCCGTCGCCGGCATCGCGATGGGCCTCATCTACGAGAACGGCAACTACGCGACGCTGACCGACATCCTCGGCGCCGAGGACGCGTTCGGTGACATGGACTTCAAGGTCGCCGGCACGTCCGAGTTCGTCACGGCACTGCAGCTCGACACCAAGCTGAACGGCATCCCCTCGGACGTCCTCGGCAAGGCGCTGCAGCAGGCTCGCGACGCGCGCCTGTTCATCCTCGGGATCATGGCCGAGGCGATCGACGGCCCGCAGGAAATGTCGCCGTACGCCCCGCGCATCATCACGATCAAGATCCCCGTCGACCAGATCGGCGCGGTCATCGGCCCCAAGGGCAAGATGATCAACCAGATCCAGGACGAGACCGGCGCGGACATCACCATCGAGGACGACGGCACGATCTACGTCGGCGCGACCGACGGCGAGAAGGCCCAGGCGGCCATCGAGCAGATCCAGGCCATCACCAACCCGGTGATGCCCGAGGTCGGCGAGCGCTTCATGGGCACGGTCGTCAAGACCGCGGCCTTCGGCGCCTTCGTCTCCCTCGTCCCCGGCAAGGACGGCCTGCTGCACGTCTCACAGGTCCGCAAGATCGCCGGCGGCGCCCGCGTCGAGAACGTCGAGGACATCCTCAAGGTCGGCGACAAGGTCGAGGTCGAGCTGGCCGAGATCGACTCGCGCGGCAAGTTCTCGCTCATCCCCGTGGTCGACGGCGTGGCTCTCAAGGACGAGCCCAAGTCGGACCGTGGCCCCCGTGAGGGTGGCGGCGACCGTGGCGACCGTGGCGACCGTGGCCCGCGCGAGGGTGGCGGCGACCGTGACCGTGGCCCGCGTGGCGGCGGCGACCGTGACCGTGGCCCGCGCGAGGACCGTGGCCCGCGCACCGAGGGCGACCGTCCGCCCCGCGAGGGTGGCGACCGGGCACCGCGCGAGCGCGTCCGCCGTCGTGGCAGCGAAGGGGACGGGGCCGCCACGGCTCCCGCCTTCAGCGACAACAGTGGCGACTCGGCCCCCTCGGCCTAGTCGATGACTGTCTCTCTCAAGCCCGGCAGTCAGCCGGTCGGCACCACGCGCACGCTCTCGACCGGCACGGACGGCGGCACCATCCGCCGTACCGTGCTGGCCGGGGGGCTGCGCATCATCACCGAATCGATCCCGACCGTGCGGTCGGTGTCGTTCGGCATCTGGGCACAGGTCGGTTCCCGTGACGAGGACCGGCCGGTCGTGGCCGGGGCCTCGCACTTCCTCGAGCACCTGCTGTTCAAGGCGACGAAGCGCCGGACCGCCCTGGAGATCGCCGCCGAGATCGATGCGGTCGGTGGCGAGATGAACGCGTTCACCTCGAAAGAGGCGACGTGCTTCTACGCGAAGGTCCTCGACGCCGACCTGCCGCTCGCGGTGGACGTCATCGTCGACATGATCACCTCGTCGCTCATCACCGCGGAAGACGTGGACGCCGAGCGAGACGTCGTTCTCGAAGAGATCTCGATGCGCGACGACGATCCGTCGGACGCGATCCACGACGAGTTCTCGACGACGATCTGGGGCGACACCCCGCTCGGCCGCCCGGTGCTCGGCACCGTGCAGTCCATCACGGACATGCCGCGCGACGACGTCGCCGAGTACTGGTCGTCGCGCTACCAGGCGCACCGCCTGGTCGTGACCGCGGCCGGCAATCTCGACCACGACCTTCTCGTCGAGCTGGTGACCGCTGCATTCGCGGCCGCCGGCGCCCTCGGCGTGGACGGCACCGAGCCGGAGGGTCCTCGTGTCGGTGGCTCCGCCCCCGCCGCGCGCCCGACCGTTTCACTGCTCAACCGCAAGACCGAGCAGGCCAACCTCGTGCTGGGCTGCGAAGGTCTCGAGCGCGACGACGATCGCCGGTTCGCCCTGTCGGTGCTCAACACCGTGCTCGGTGGCGGCATGTCGTCGCGGTTGTTCCAGGAGATCCGCGAGAAGCGGGGGATGGCGTACAGCGTCTATTCGTACGCCTCCCGCTATGCCGGCGCCGGCCTCTTCGGCGTGTACGTCGGCTGCCAGCCCGCCAAGATCGACGAAGTGCTGAAGGTCACCCGCGAGCAGCTCGACATCGTCGCCGCGTCGGGCCTGCCGGACGACGAACTCGACCGCGGCAAGGGCCAGGTGCGCGGCTCGTACGTGCTCGGGCTCGAGGACACCGGCTCCCGGATGTCGCGGCTCGGAAAGGCAGAGATCGGGTACGGCGAGCTGCTCGGCGTCGACGACGTCCTCGGCCGGATCGCGGCCGTCACGTCCGACGAAGTGAAGGCGCTCGCAGCGGATCTGTTCTCGCGGCCACGCGCCCTGTCGGTCATCGGTCCGTTCAAAGACCGCGACTTCTCGTCCGCGATCCAGTAGAAACAGCGTCGGTGGTACGACGTACCCGGCACTTTTTGAATGGAGCCAACGAGTGACTCAGTCGCCGATTCGCGTTGCTGTGCTGGGTTCTCGTGGTCGAATGGGATCCGAGACATGCGCGGCGGTCGAGGCTGCTGACGACCTGGCGCTCGTGGCGGCGGTCGACGCGACCGACGACCGCGCGCCCGTCGAGGGCGCGCAGGTCGTCGTGGATTTCACGCATCCCGACGCGGTCATGGACAACCTTGACTGGGCCATCTCGCACGGCCTGAACGTTGTCGTCGGCACCACGGGCTTCACCGAGGAGCGGCTGCGTCAGGTGCGGTCGTGGCTCGCCGCGGCCCCGGGGGTCGGTGTCATCGTCGCGCCCAACTTCGGGATCGGGGCGGTGCTGATGATGCAATTCGCGGCCAAGGCTGCTCGGTTCTTCGAGTCGGCGGAAATCGTCGAGCTCCACCACCCGAACAAGGCCGACGCGCCGAGCGGCACTGCTCGTCGTACCGCGGAATTGATCGGCGCGGCCCGGGACTCGGCCGGCTTGGGCGCTCAGCCCGACGCGACGGTGGAGTCGGCGTCGCTCGACGGGGCTCGCGGGGCCTCGGTCGCGGGAGTGCCGGTGCACGGGCTGCGCATCCGTGGGCTGGTCGCGCACCAGGAGGTCATCTTCGGCACCGAGGGGGAGACCCTCACGATCCGCCACGACTCGCTCCACCGGTCGTCGTTCATGCCGGGCGTGCTGCTGTCCGTTCGTGCGGTGGTGACGCGCCCGGGGCTCACCGTGGGCATCGAGCACCTCCTCGACCTCGGCTAGCTCCGCCGCAGGGTCTGTGAAATCGCTGGGCCGGAATGCTTCACAACCCGTGTCCGAAATGCCGATGAGGGAGAGAGTTCTCGCGCCTTCGCGGGACCACGGCCTTGGAGTCACCCGGTGCGTTCCCCCCGATCGGCGGCGCTGGCAGGCGTACTGCTCGGCGCGCTGTCGGTCTCGCTGGCGTTGCCGGCGGCCGCCGCGGACGCGGTGACCAGCGGCGGCGTCCGCCCGGCCCTGACGGCGACGTCCGTTGCCAAGGACGCGGCAGCTCAGGTCGTCGCGCACATCAACGCCGTCCGGGCGCAGAAAGGCCTGCCGGCCCTGCTCGTCACGACCGGCCTCAAGGCCAGCGCGCGGCAGCACGACCTGACGATGTCCGCCGGGTGCGGGATGTCGCATCAGTGCCCCGGCGAGGCGTCGTTCGGTAGCCGGATCAGTGCCCAGGGCGTGAAATGGACGTCCGCCGGCGAGAACATCGGCACCGGCGGTCGCGTCGCAGGCACGGCCGGGGCGGCGTCGATGGCGCTGCGGCTGACGGACCTGATGTTCGCCGAAGTGGCGCCGAACGACGGCCACCGCCGCAACCTGCTGAGCAGGAGCTTTCGCCACATCGGCGTCGACGTTTACCTGGACGCCAAAGGCAACGTCTGGATGACCCAGGACTTCACGAGCTGACGAAGAACTGACGCGTCACCGACTCGTGTCCGTGGCCGTAGCCAGTGGGCCGTAGCCACTCGTACGTTCCGCACGCGCGCATCCTCGTCGCGAGCTGTGCAACGAAAGGTTGCGTTTGCGTGCCCGGAACAGCTAACATGCAACCGTCGGTTGCGTTTAGCCCAAAGGGTCAGACGCCCGCCCCCCGACACCGAGGAGAGGGATCTCATGACGACACAATCACCGGGCAGCCACCTGAGCACGGCAAGCGCGGCGCGCACCGAGCGCGGCTACTCGACGTCGTACACGGTCGAGCAGTCACCGGAGGTCGTCTTCGCCGCCATCCTGGACGTCGGTGCCTGGTGGACGGGCCAGGTCGAGGGGCGTGCCGACGAGCTGGGTGCCGAGTTCACGTACCGGCACCCACCCCAGCACTACAGCCTCCAGCGCGTGATCGAGCTCAAGCCGGGCCGCCGCGTGGTCTGGCGCGTCACCGACAGCCACCTGTCCTTCATCCCGGAGCCGGGTGAGTGGACCGGAACCGAGATTGTGTTCGACATCGTCCGGGCGGCCGGCGGCACCGAGCTGCGATTCACCCACGTCGGACTGACGTCGGACATCGAGTGCTTCGGCGCGTGTTCCACGGGCTGGCTGCACTACATCAACGGGAGCTTGCGGAGCCTGATCACGACCGGCGCGGGCCTGCCCGATCCCTGGTGACCAGCGGCCATGGGCAGGGCCCGGGCGGTGGTCGCTCGCCCGGGCCCTGT
>JAVEEB010000342.1 GCA_030840665.1 Frankiaceae bacterium
GGGCGAGTCCTTGCTCCAGCCGGCGCCGTTCGGCGTCGGCGTCTGTTGCGCGGCGACCGCCGGGGCTGTGGCATCGATGGTGAATGACACCGGACCGGCCTCGACAGACGTCGCCGTCCAGCTGTGGTACTTCGCGACCGCGCGGTAGCCGTAGCTTCCGCTCACCCCCGGTGCATCGGCGCAGGTCGTCACGTCGTGGAGCTTGGTTCCCGAGCAGCCGCCGCTGGCAAGCGCAGCCCACGAGCCGCTGCCGAGCCGGCGCTCGACGGAGTAGGTGATCGCGGTGCCGTCTGCCGAGGGCGGATTGAGCGCCGCGGGGGCGGTCCACGTGACGATGACCGAGTTGCCGGACGCGTGCACGCTGATCGTGCCATGGTCGAACGTCTGGGAGGCGGCCGACGCGATGCCGGCGCCGGTGGCCGACCAGAATGCGAACGCGAACCCGATCGACGCGGCCAGCAAGAGCGAGAGCGCCAGGACAAGCCGCCGCAGGCACACGCCCGTCGTCAAGCCGCGCGCAGCGCCGTGGCGGCGGTGAAGCTCTGGCGCCGAGCGAGGCTCCGGCTCGGGCGCGTCACCGGGGCGACGGCGCCGAGGGCTCCCAGCGAGGCGTGCATGATGACGAGGATTCATCTCACACCGGGGTCGATCACGGCCGGGAACTGCCTGGGGGGACAAGCGAGCTCGTCCCCCCAGATCCGGTTCGTGGGTGTTACAGCTAGTTGCTCGTGTACACGATCGGGACGGTCGCGCCCTTGCAGCCGTTCTGGTTGGTGCCTGAGTTCACCATTCCGACAGTGAGGCCGCTCCAGGCGCCCACGCCGTTTCCGACGGCAATCGATCCAGGGGTGGTCGAGGTGCCGGCGATGACGTAGTCGGTGGCGTCGCACGGGAGGGGACCGGTGATGTTGGGACCCGTGACCGTACCGATCGTCGCGGTGACTCCAGCAACCGTCACGGCGCTCGAGTTGGAGTTGTCGAAGTTGCCCGCCAGGGCCTGGGGCGTCGCGCCCGGGGAAAGGCCCGTGATGGCGGCGCCGGTCTGGTTGACGACAATCGGCGTGGTCGTGCCTGTCGCGGCGCTGCCTGTACCGGCACCAGCCGTGGTCCAGTACGCGTACGCACCACCAGCAGCCATGAGGAGGGCGATCGCGCCCAGTGCGGCGACCTTCTTGTGATTCTTGATCTTGTCAATCATGTGGGTATCTCCTGAAAGGGTCGGTCATGGGAAAAACCATCCCTCCAAGAGGTCCGGGGGGTTGGTGGATTCGCAACGGGAGGACTCCGCCTCCAGTGCTTGCCCCGGTTGTTCGGCCGCTCGACCCGAGACTTGAGCCCGTGGAGACGACGAACGTCCGTCCCGACGGGGCAAAGACGGCGCCTGGGCCGGCACTCGGTCAGGCAGATCGTCCGGGGCCGGAGGCGAGCTGGAACGGCCGGCCGACCGGAGCGGCACCCGTCGAACGAAGAAAACCCCCGGTGTCGTGGGGGTTCGTAATACCGCTACGGGGATTCGAACCCCGGTTTCCGCCGTGAGAGGGCGGCGTCCTAGTCCCCTAGACGATAGCGGCGCGCAGCGGGCCCCCACGGTAGCAAAGGGGATGCCCGCAGCCCCCGCATCGCGGGCGCCAAGCGACGACCGCGCCCGCTAAGGTGGAGCGCGCCTGCGGATGTGGCGGAATTGGTAGACGCGCGGCGTTCAGGTCGCCGTGAGCTCACGCTCGTGGAGGTTCGAGTCCTCTCATCCGCATGTGGACACCGGGTCATCCGGCAAACGGGTTCCGGAATCGCGGTGCCATAGCAGCCTTCGCGCTACCGGTTTCGGCTTGCGGGTAGCTGGGCCGCGATGCCGTCGAGCAGGAAGATCAGGCTCAGCTCGAGCTGCTCGTCGGGGCTCACCGGCGAGGGCGACGCCATCCACGCCGAGAGCATCGGATAGCGGCCGTCCGCCACCGCCAGATCGCTGATTGCAGCGGTCATCTCCTTCATGTCGACGATCCCGTAGCGCTGTCGCATGGAGCGCTCCTCGGCTGCCTGCAGAGCGCCTCCGAAGACGTGCCGGTCGAGGAGCGCCGCGTAGGTCATGGCTTCGTCGACTGGGGCGCCCTGGCGGGTGAGGATCTGCAGGATGATCTCGGTCCTGCGCATCATGTTGGGGCCCAGCGGCGGGCGGGCGTGGACGAGCTGGGCGAACCACGTGTGCTGCATGACCATGTCCCAGCTCGCCAGCGCGATCGCCCGTAGGTCTGCGCGCCAGTCGGGACCCGGTTGCTCCGGCAGCGCGATCTCCCCGGCGACGTGGTCGAGCATCAGGTCGATCAGGCCGTCCTTGCTCGATACGTAGCGGTACAGCGCCATCGGCGTGTACGACCCGAGCTGCCGGGCGACCGCGCTCATCGTCAGCGCCGGCGCGCCGCCTTCGTCGGCGACGGCGATCGCAGCGCGAACGATCGCATCCCGCTCGAGTCCGCGCCGTCGCGGCGGCGGCCCCTGTTGCATCCAGATCAACGGTGCCGGAGCACCCGGCGAGCGTTCGGCCATACGCGGAGTCTACGTCATACACCCTGCGTATATGGTGTATACCTCCCGTGGACGCACGCAACCACAGGAGACGACGATGGGTCAACCGTTCCAGCCGTCGGAGCGGTCTCGGTCGCCCGCACCGAGCACGACGACGACGACGACGACGAGCTGGTCGCGTTCGCCGTCGAGCGCGCCGGCAGGGGCGAG
>JAVEEB010000421.1 GCA_030840665.1 Frankiaceae bacterium
CGCTCGTCAACGCCGCGTCGATCGCCGCGCTGTTCCTCACCACCGAGGCGGTCATCGCCGACAAGCCGGAGAAGAACCCGCCGCAGGGTGGCGGCGGCGACGGCGGCATGGGCGGCATGGACTTCTAGTCCTGATTCGATTTCTTGGTACGACGAAGGGGCGGTTCACCGGGCAACTGGTGACCCGCCCCTTCCGCTTTTCCGGAGCCGGCCCGAACACCGCCGCCCCGGCTCGACGTTCCGAAGTGTGCAACTCAAAGGCGTTGGTAACTTCGGAACGCCCGAGGGCTCAGATGAGCTGCGCGGTTCTCGTCGGCGTCTGCGGGGTGCTGGCCGATGCCGCCCGGCGCGAGGACGCGACCGCCCAGACGCCGGTTATCAATGCCCACAACAGGAACAGGAACATCGGGAACCAGGCCGCGGCAGCCATGCCGCACAGGCCCGCCAGGACGGACAGGACCCTGATCCCCCGCGGCCACGTGCTGCGCGCACCGACGACGAGCGCCACGGCGCCGACGAGGAACGCCGGGCCGCACCACGCGAGCAAGTTGGCGATCTCGCTGAGGACGTAGGTGACCGGATGTGGCACGGCCGCCACGGCTGTCCCGCCCTCCGCGAACGCGATCGGGATGCCGGCGACGGCGAACCAGCCGACCACCGCGACAGCGACCGCCGCGACGCCGAATGCCCATACGGCGTCGGCCCCGGCACGCAGGCAAGTCCTGGCATGTCGGGCGAACGGCAACAGCCCGAACGTCGCCAGCACCCCCAGCACGGCACCCGCCGCTGCGAACGGCCAGTGCCCGCGGGCCAGGAAGCCGGTGACCTGGGACTCGTCGTAGTCGCCGCCAGGCACCGCCGTGATGACGATCGCTGTGATCGTTCCGATGGCGTAGGCCAGCAGTCCCCAGCCGGCCGCTCGTCGTGTCGTGTCCACCATGTCCTCCGCAGTGAGATGCCGTCGTCCGACCGTCCGGTCGTTCGCTGTGGCCGACGATGGCAGGGCCGGACACCGGTGCGCGTCGTCCGCGATTCCGATTTCGGCGTACGACCATCCGGTGACGGGACCGTCGTCCGCAAGGAGGACGCGTCCCGAGGACGGAGCCGCTACCGTCGGCGTGTGAGCAAGCGTTCCGTCGCCTTCGACGTCGTGGTGGCAATGGCTGCGTTCGCCACCGGGCAGGCGGAAGCGTGGAACGGCGCCTTCGCGACACACCGGCAAGGCCCGCACTGGGCACAGGCCGTCGCGTACGGCATCGCGTCGCTCGCCTTGCTCGCACGCCGCCGCCGGCCGCTGGCGTGCGTCGCCGTCGTGTGCGGGTCGCTGGCCGCCGAGTTCCTGGTGGTGGGCGCTCCCGAAGGGATGGGCGTGCTGGTGACGCCGCTCATCGCGGCCTACTCCGTCGCGAACCGCGAGGACCGGCCCACCGCTCTGCGCGGCCTGGGGATGGTCGTCGGCCTGGGTGCGGTGTGGGTCACGCGCGACCCAGTCACCGTCGACCTGCGGAGTCGCGTCCAGGCAGCAGTCTGGACATCGCCGTGGATCATCGCTTGGCTCCTCGGGGCCTACCTGCGGGCAAGGCGCCTCTACCTCCAGGGACTCGTCCGGGAACGTGAGGAACGGGCGCAGTCGGCCGTGGCGGAGGAACGCAACCGCATCGCCCGGGAGCTCCACGACGTGATCGGTCACAGCGTGAGCGTCATGACGGTGCAGGCGTCCGCGGTGCGCCGGCTGATGCGGCAGGACCAGGCGAAGGAACGTGCCGCCCTCGAGACGGTCGAGGCCACCGGTCGGGCGGCGCTCACCGAGATGCGGAGGATGGTCGGCGTGCTGCGCGATGCGAACAGCGCACCTGACCTGCAGCCGCCGCCGACGCTGGACCAACTCGACCGACTCATCGAAGGCTGCCGCCGGGCGGGCCTCGTCGTCGAGCTGCGATGTGAGGGCGACCGCGTGCCGTTGGCGGCCGGCCTGGACCTCACGGCCTACCGACTTGTCCAGGAGGCGCTGACCAATACCCTGCGGCACGCTCGCGCGTCGCGCGCGGACGTGGTGCTGACCTACTCGGGCGACTCGCTCGCCGTGCGGGTGACCGATGATGGCGCCGGTCCGCCGCCGAATGCCGAGTCGGGCAACGGCCTTCTCGGGATGCGGGAACGGGTCAACGTCTACGGCGGCGACCTGCGAGTCGGACCGGGGCCGAACGGCGGTTTCGAGGTCCTGGCCGACTTGCCGCTGGGGGAGCGATGACAGAGCAGATCCGGGTCGTCGTCGTCGACGACCAGGCCCTCGTGCGCGCCGGATTCCGCATGATCCTGGAAGCGGAATCGGACCTTGTCGTCGCCGGCGAGGCACGCGACGGTAACGAGGCGGTCGCCGTCGCTGCCGCCTGCCACCCCCACGTGATCCTGATGGACGTGCGGATGCCGGGCATGGACGGGATCGAGGCGACGCGGCGCATCCTCGCGACCTGCGAGGCGAGGGTCATCATGCTGACGACGTTCGACATGGACGAGTACGTGCACGACGCGCTGCGGGCGGGCGCGTCCGGCTTCGTACTGAAGGACATCCCGCCGGAGCAACTCGTAGACGGCATCAGGGCTGTGGTCTCCGGCGAGGCGCTGCTGTCACCGACGATCACGCAGCGGATGATCGAGGTCTACCTCGACCGGCCGCGCGGTCGGGCCTCCCGCCAGTGGCCGGGCGATTCGTTGACTCCGCGCGAGCGGGAGATTCTCGTGCTGCTCGCCGCCGGGATGTCGAACGCGGAGATCGCCGAGCGGCTGTTCGTCTCGGACACTACGGTGAAGACGCACGTCACCCGGGTGTTGGCGAAGCTGCACCTCCGTGATCGCGTGCAGGCCGTCATCTATGCGTACGAGAGCGGGACTGTCACGATCGGCGAGGCCGACCCCCGCGGCGGCGCGGGAACGTGACTCGCACGCGCCCGTCTGGGCGCCGAGTATGCCGGCCGACGTCAACCATTTGACGGGTCATGCGTCTGGACGGGCATGAACCGCCTCGCCGACCGACAGACCGAGCAGGGGGCCGAGCTCGCCGTGGACGCCGACACCGCACTCGTCCACCTCTACCGCGCGCACTACGCCGCCCTCGTCCGCCTCGCGATCCTGCTCGCGGACGACAACGCGACCGCAGAGGACCTCGTCCAGGACGCGTTTGTGCAACTGCACCGCAATGCGAAGCGGCTGCGCGATCCGGGGGCGGCGCTCGGCTACCTGCGCGCGTGCGTCGTCAACGGAGGCCGCTCGCGCCTCCGCCGTCTCAAGACGTCGCGGGCGCACCTCGCGAGCCAGACCGCCGAAGCGCAGGCGCCGTCCCCCGACGAGCACGTGCTGCTGACCGAGGGCCAGCGCGAGGTGCTGGCCGCTGTCCAGGCACTACCCGAAAGGCAGCGCCAAGTGCTGGTGCTGCGCTACTACGCCGACTGCACGGAGGCCGACACCGCCGACGCGCTCGGCATCTCGATCGGCGCCGTGAAATCGCACGCCCACCGCGCGATCACCTCGCTCGGCAAGAAGCTGGAGGCTTCCCGATGACTCTCGACGACCGTCTGAAGGACGCCTTCACCGCCCGCGCCGCCACGGCAACCGCGTCGCCTGAAGCCTGGGAGGCGATCAGCTCGCGTACCCGCAACAGCCGCCGCACCCGGTGGCTGCACGCGGCGGCCATCGCCGTTGCCGTGCCTGCGCTTGCGGTCGGGGGCGTGCTGCTCGTCGTACACGACACGCATCGGTCAAACGAACCGACGGTGACGGTCACGCCGACACCGACCGGCCCCACTCCCGCCAGCTCGTCGCCGTCAGCGACCCGCGGCTCCTACGCCGGTGTCATCGCCGTCGTGCGCAGCGGCACCGCCCCGAGTGAGAACAGGCCCGGCGACAGCGTGCAACTCGTGGGGACGCACGGGGAAGTGCTCAGCACGGTCGTGAGCTTGCCGGGCATCCAGCACATCGCGTGGACGCCCGACCGTAAGCAGGTCTACGTGGCTTCGTTTCCGGCCGGCCC
>JAVEEB010000454.1 GCA_030840665.1 Frankiaceae bacterium
AGTGGGTGTGACGTTGCGCTCGTCGGGCGGGATGGACGCCACGGACGGCGACGTACTGATCGACTCGGCGGCGCGTTGCATGGGAGCGGTTGCCTGCGGCACGAAGGACCGGGAGGCTGCGTCGGCAAGCTCGCGCGCAGATTCGACCACCGGGTGTGCGACTGGGTCTGGCACGGACGCGATGGGCGCGCGCGAGACCGGTGCCGGCGGGGGTGGCGGCGACGCGGAGGCGAATGCGGACTCCAGCGGCCCCAGCAACGCGAGGTGGCGCATGAGCCGGCCGGCCGCATCCCCGTCGGAGGCGGACGCGAGCACGAGCAACCCTCGCTCGACGAGGGCGGCGAGTGAGGCGACGAGCGCGTACTCCCCCTTGCCCGTAACGGAAACCAGCTCGTTCACCGAACGGCGACCGTCGATGAGGCCGAGCAGTCGCCACTCGTCGCGCGAGACGACCGGGTCGTTCTCGGGTGCGGGTGCCAGGGCCAGCACCGCTTCACGGGACGGGACGACCTGGGAGATCTGAGTCCAGTAGTCGATGCGGCGACGGGCCTCGGCGACGAGCTCGTCGACCGGGAGCGCGAGACCGATGTCATCGGGGTTGCCCTCGTCGACGCCGAAGGCGAAGTCGCCGTCGGGGAAGCGGAGCAGGTCAAAGACCGAGTCGACGATCTGCTCGGCGAGCACCTCGCGCAGGACGTTCTCGTCGACGGCGCCGGCTTCGGACAGAGCGCGCACCAGACCGAGGCCGCCGCCATTGACGACGCGATCGACGGCCGCACTGACAGCGGCACCTTCGACGCGGCCGCTGCCGATGAGCCGGCGGCCGAGCGCCTGACGCGCGTCGTCGGACACCGCGCCAGTCACGCTGCCGGCAGTGAAATAGACGACCCCGTGCACGTCAGCTCGCCGGAGATGCAGCGCGCCAGTCTTCTTGGTGAAGCTCAGCAGCTGGAAGATGTCCGGCAGGCTGAAAGCATCGAGTGACCCCTCGAGTCTCACGCCCGCTCCTTCCTCATCACGATGGTGTTCTCAGCTGCTGGTTGGGATGTGGAGTCAGGACCAAGGGGTGGGGTCGTTCGACGGCGCGTACGACGACCACCCGTTCGTCGACTCGGTGGCGGCCTCGGCGGGGACGGCTGCGGCGGGAGCGTACGTCTGGGGCGCGGGCGCCTCGACGGGCTCGGGGATGAACGCGGTGGCGGGCGCTGCGTAGGCGGGGCCGCCGTACACGGGAGCCTGTGGCTGCTCGTACACGGGAACTGGCGCTACGTACGCCGGTGCCTGGGGAGCCGGCTGGGCCGGCACCTGGGCGGGCACCTGCTGGGCCGGGATCTGCTGCTCGGGAATGGCGACATCGGCGGCGAGCACCTCGGCGATCGCCTGCGCTCCGCGGCGTACCTCGTACAGCATCATTCCGACCTTGGAACCGGCGGCGGCGACGGCGACGAGCACCGCTTCCTCGTCGCAGGCGATGAGGAACACCGTGCCGGTCTCGCCCTCGATGTACACCTGGTTGAGAAGGCCGCGGCCGAGATCGACGGACGCGCGCTCGCCAAGTGACAGCAATGCTGCGCACATGGCGGCGACACGGTCTTCGTCCATGCCGGCGGGCAGGTCGGAGACCATCGGGAGACCGTCGAAAGAGACGATTGCTGCCGCCTCGATCTCGGGAGCTTTGGTCCGCAGGTCCGATAGGACTTTGTCCAACCGGCCGGCCCGGCTGGCCGGTTCCGCGGAGGTTGGCCGCGCCTCGCTCATCGCTCACCACTCCTCAACCGGCCCGGGCAGGATCTTCCTGGGGCCTCGCAGAACCCATCGGCTCTGAGGAGCAATTGCTTAACCATGGATGCGCGTGCGTTGCGCGGAGCTTTCCGCGTCCGCGGGCTACGAGCCGCGGGCGGCGAGCGCCGCTTCCCCGGCCGCGCGCATCACGTCGTACGGGGCCGGCATCCCGGTGTGCAACTCGACCTGCACGGCCGCCTGCCCGACCAGCATGACGAGGCCCCCGACGACGACGGAGCCCGCGTCGGCGGCGGCGACGGCGAGGGCCGTGGGCCAGGGTGCGTACAGGACATCGATGTACGGGATCCCCCGCGGCCACACTGCCAGCGCCAGGGCGTCCACGGCCCCGGCCGGCGTCGTGTTCACGACGATGTCGGCGGCGCCCAGCACCTCGGGGGCGGCGCCCAGCGGCAGTATCTCGACGTCCACGCCAAGCCTGCGACCGAGCTCGAGCAACGATGTGCCGCGCGACGGATCTCGCAGCAGGGCGCGAGCCACCACTCCCCCGCGCGCGGCCACGGCGGCGAGCACCGCCCGCGCCGTGCCGCCACCGCCCAGCAGCGCCAGGGACTCCGGCGCCCCGCGCAGGCCGGCGTCGTCGAAGCAGCGCAGCATCCCCTGCACGTCCGTGTTGTGGCCGATGGCGCCGCCGTCCGCGAACACCACCGTGTTGACGACGCCCACGTCGCGGCCCGAGGGGGCCAGGTCGTCCAGCAACGGCACCACGGCCGACTTCAGCGGCATCGTCAGCGACAGCCCGGCGCACGGCGGATCCAGCGCGTCCCGCAGGGAGCGGAACACCGCGGGCAGCCCGCCCTCGTCGCACTCGATCGCCTCGTAGGACCAGTCAAGACCGAGCGCCTGGTACGCGGCGCGGTGCAGGACCGGCGACAGCGAATGCCCGATGGGCGCACCGAGAACAGCGGCCCGGCGGGACGCGCTCATTTCTTGACGGCCCCGGTGGCGGCGGGCTTCTTGATGGCGGCGTTCGGGTCGGCCTTCAGCTTCGTGAACTCGGCGTAGGTCGTCGCGAACCGGGTCGTGCCGTCCTTGAACGCGATGAAATACAGCCAGGTGCCGTCGGACGGGTTGAGGGCCGCCAGCAGGGAGGCCTGGCCCGGGTTGGAGATCGGCGTCGGCGGCAGCCCCTTGTGCTTGTACGAGTTGAACAGGTCGTCGCTGACGTTCTCGACGCTCAGGCGTGTCTTGTGCGA
>JAVEEB010000006.1 GCA_030840665.1 Frankiaceae bacterium
CCGCTGCCGAACCAGCCCCTCACCGGAGCAACCGGAGTCGCTACGGCGTTGCCCTCGCAGCTGTCGCGGTCGCAGCGGCCGCCTTCGGCGTGACGAGCATCGCGTCGGCGGCGACGAATACCGCCGCCACCACCACCCCGACGCCGGCGGCGAGCACGCCCGCTCCCCCGCCGGGCCCCGGCCCGGCTGTGCCCGGCGCGCCCGGTGGCAAGGGTGGCCGCGGGCGCGGCCCGATGGGCGGCCCCGGCATGGGCATGCCCGGCCTTGACGGACCCGGCATGGGCGGCCCTGGCATGGGCGGTGCGTTGCACGGTGAGTTCGTCGTACAAAAGGCTGATGGCACTTTTCAGACCGTTGACACGCAGGGCGGCGCCGTTACCGCCGTGAGCACGTCGTCGATCACCGTCAAGTCGGCGGACGGCTTCACGAAGTCGTACGACGTGACGGCCGCAACCATCGTCAACGCCGCCCGCGACGGCATCGCGAGCGTGAAGGTCGGCGACACCGTGCACCTCGACGCAACCGTCACGGGTGGCACGGCGACGGCGGTCGACGTCGTTGACGAAACGACCCTCAAGGCGAGCGGGCTGCAGTGGCGGCAGAACCGCAAGCCCCCGCAGGCCAGTCCTTCTCCGTCGGCCAGCCCGGCCTGACACGGGCCCGCCCGGCCTGACAGGGGCGTCGTGCCGGCGTACCGCAGCCTCCCCCCAGGCTGCGGTGCGCTCGCATGATCGCCGCTAGGAGATGAACCAGACCGTCGTGTCGGCGGGCACCTTGTCACCGTCGAGCGGCCCGCTGGCCAGCAGGACCCGCGCACCGGCCGGGAGGGCCGCAGCGGTGTCCCCAACCGTGGTGACGACGGTCACGGCGCCATTGCGGAACGCGACGACATCGTCGGTGTAGCCGTCGAGGTGCTCGATCGTGCCGCCGCCGAGCGCGTGCTCGCGGCGAAGGGCCAGTGCCGAGCGATACATCTCGTACGTCGAGTCGGGCACCCCTCGCTGCGCATCGGCGGCGTAGGGCGCCCAGTCGGTGGGTTGCGGCAGCCAGCTGCGGCCACCGGAGCTGAACCCGTAGGTCGGCAGGTGCGCTTCCCACGCGATCGGCACCCGGCACCCGTCGCGGCCCCGCTCGACCCCGCCGGAGCGCGCGTACGTCGGGTCCTGGCGCACGTCGTCGGGCAGCTCGGTGTGTTCGGGGAGGCCGAACTCTTCGCCCTGGTACACGTAGGCCACGCCCGGCAGCGCGAGCACCTGCAGGGTGGCGGCCCGCCCGCGCCGCAGCCCGAGCTCGCGGTCCGGCTGCACGTCGCCGACACCGATCCCACCGTCGCCGGACACGCCGTCCGGCAGGCCGAGCCGCGACACGTGGCGCACGACGTCATGGTTGCTCAGCACCCACGTGGGCGGCGCGCCGACGGCGGCCATGGCGGACGACGACTCGGTGATGATGCTGCGTAGGTGCGCCGCGTTCCACGGAGCCTTGAGGTACTCGAAATTGAACGCCTGCTGCATTTCGTCGGGCCGCACGTACAGCGCGAGCCGCTCCGGCGGAGCCACCCAGGCCTCTGCGCACAGGATGCGATCCTCGCCGTAGGTCGCGAGCAGCTCATGCCATTCGCGGATGATCTCGTGCACCTCGTCCTGGTCCCACATCGGTGGGCGCTGGCCGGCCGCGTTCTCCTGGACGAGGCCGTTCGGGCTGGCGTCCCAGTCGGGCAGGCCGGGTGCCTTCCGCATGCCGTGGGAGACGTCCACCCGGAAGCCGTCGACACCGCGGTCCAGCCAGAACCGCAGGACGCGCCGGAACTCCTCGTGCACCTCGGGGTTGGTCCAGTCGAGGTCCGGCTGGTGCGGGTCGAACAGGTGCAGGTACCACTGCCCGGGGGTGCCGTCGGGGCGCGTGATCCGCGTCCAGGCCGGCCCACCGAAGACGCTCAACCAGTTGTTCGGCGGCGCGTCCCCACCGGGGCCGCGGCCCTCGCGGAAGAGGTAGCGGGCCCGCTCGGGCGTCCCCTCCGCCGCCGCGATCGCCGCCCGGAACCAGACGTGCTCGTCCGAGGTGTGGTTGGGCACGAGGTCGACGAGGATGCGCAACCCGCGGGCGTGCGCCTCGTTGATCAACCGGTCCGCGTCGGCCAGGGTGCCGAAGAGCGGGTCGACCGCGCAGTAGTCGGCCACGTCATAACCGGCGTCGTACTGCGGGGAGGGGTAGAACGGTGACAGCCAGACAGCGTCGACACCCAGGTCACGGAGGTGATCCAACCGGGCGATTGCGCCAGGGAGATCGCCGACACCGTCGCCGTCGGAGTCGGCGAAGGAACGGGGGTAAATCTGGTAGATGACGGCGTCGCGCCACCAGTCGGAGCGCGCCAGGGCGCCCGGCTTCGAGTCGATCACAGGCACAATGACCTTTCTGTACGACGGACAGGGCTCCTTACAGGGTGCACGCTGGCTGAAATGAACGGTGACGGGCGGGCGTTGCACCGGGTGCCCGCCCGCTATCCCCGCCGACGAAGGAGGACTCGTGACAGACCCACGCGAGCTCTACCAATTCGAGGCCGAGGTGGCCGATTCACAAGCCGAAGTTCTCGTCGTGGCCCTTGCCGGCTTCATTGACGCCGGCGCCGCCGGGCGGCTCGCCAGTGAGCACCTGATGTGTTCGTCCGACCCGCACGTCGTCGCCCGCTTCGACCTCGATTCCTTGTACGACTACCGCGCCCGCCGCCCGCCGATGCTGTTCGTCGAGGACCACTGGGAGTCCTACGAGCAGCCCGAGCTCACGGTGTCCCGCCTGACCGACTCGGCGGGCAAGCCCTTCCTGTTGCTCACCGGCCCCGAGCCTGACTTCCGCTGGGAAGCCTTCGTCGCGGCCATTGCCTGCCTGATGGACGACCTGGGTGTGCGGCTCACGATCGGCCTCAACGCGATCCCGATGGCCGTCCCGCACACGCGGCCCGTCGGCATCACCGCGCACGCGACGCGCCCGGACCTCGTCGACCGGTACGAGCCCTGGGTCCAGCGGGTCCAGGTGCCCAGCAGCGCGGCGCATCTGCTCGAGTTCCGCCTGGGGTCCCAGGGCCGGGACGCGATCGGGTTCGCCGCCCACGTGCCGCACTACCTGGCGCAGGGCGAGTTCCCGTCCGCAGCGATGCGCCTCCTGCAGTCGGTGGAAGAGGCGAGCGGCCTCGCGCTGCCGCTGGACCGCCTGCGGGAAACCGCCGAGCAGGTCAAGCGCGAGCTCGACGAGCAGGTGGCGGCCTCCGACGACGTGAGCGGTGTCGTGTCGTCACTGGAGGAGCAGTACGACGCGTTCGTCCGCGGCTCCGGGCGTGACCTGCTGTCGACGCCGAACGGCCCGCTGCCGAGCGCGGACGAGCTGGGCGCCGAGTTCGAGAAGTTCCTCGCGGAGCAGACGCCCGACAAGGGCGAGCAACCCAACTAGCCGTCGACGTGTAGGCAAAAAGCGCGCCGTGGCACGCGGTTTGGCTACACCGGTCTAGCCGAGCGGCACGTACGGCAGCGTCACCGGGCTGCCCGCCGTCCAGTCGAGCACCGTGGACTGGCTCGATCCCGCCGGCCCGATGAGGTCGATCGTGTTCGGGTCACGGGTGTCGTCGTCCCACGGGCTGTTGCCGATCCACTGACCGGCGCCGCCACCGAAGCGGAAGTCGTGGATCCACGACATGCCGGTGCCGACCGTGGAGTTCCAGTACGCGAGCGAGTACACCGGCCGCACGTCGCCGAGCCCCTCGCTGTTGCCGTCCGCGTGGCTGAGCATCGCGACGGCGTACGTCGCCGTGGCGAGGTTGGCCGCACCGAACACGGACTTGTCGACCGTCATGACGATCTGCTTCGTCGCCGGCAGCGCGAGCAGCGACACCGGAGCGACCGTGGCGCCGGACGCGTCGCGCACGCCGGTTCCGGAGAAGCCGTCACCGACAACGACGAAGTTGTACGGCGCTGCCAGGTTGGCGTTGACTCCGGGCAGGGCCGGCACCGCCCCTGTCCCGGATCCCGTGCGTACGTA
>JAVEEB010000050.1 GCA_030840665.1 Frankiaceae bacterium
CCGTTCCGGATGTGCCAGATGACGCCGTCGTCGTCCCGCAGCCGCGTGACCCGCAACCCGAGTTCCTCGACGGTGCCGGTGGCCACCCCCGCGTCGATGATGTCGCCGACGCCGTACTGGTCTTCGATGAGCATCGCGAGGCCGTTGAGGTAGTCACGCACGAGCGTCTGCGCGCCGAAGCCGATCGCCACACCGGCGACGGATGACACCGTCACGATGCCGCTGATGTTGATGCCGAGTTCGGACAGCACCGCGACCAGCGCCACCACGAAGATGACCGTGGTGACGATGCTGCGCAACACGGATCCGACCGCCGCGAGTCGTTGTTCACGGCGCCTGTTGGTGTCGGGCATGGCGCTCTGCAGCCGCTTGCGCAGCCGGCGGGGGAGCGGGCGCAGCGGGTTCGGGAAGCCCGCCGTCGCGCGGCGCACGACGTCGTTGATCCCGTGATGGATAACGACGCGGAGGATCAGTGAGACGACGATGATGCCGACGATGCGCACCGGCGAGAGTGGGACCGCAAGGTGCACGAACGGCAGGCAGGGCAGATCCTGATGCCGGGTGCACGCGTCGAGGAACGGCTGCATCTCAGGAGTCGCCGATGCTGAGGCCGGTGCGCGCGGCCAGGTAGGCCATCGTGTCGATCGCCAAGCCGACCGAACGCGTGACGGACCTCGCGCCGTGGCCGACGTCCGCCTCGCGCCGGTAGAGAATCGGCCTGTCACTGGCCGTCGCGTGCTGCAGGGCCGCGCACATTTTCCTTGCGTGCAAGGGATCTACGCGCGTGTCGGAGTCGAACACCGTGAAAAGGACGCTTGGGTACGAGACCCCGTCGCGCACATTGTGATACGGCGAGTACGCGTGCAAGGCCGCCAGTTCGGACGCGTCCGTCGCGGATCCGTATTCGGTCGACCAGAGTTGGCCGAGGCCGTGCAGCTCGTAGCGCACCATGTCCAGCAGGGGCGCGGAGCAGACCACCGCGGCGAACAGGTCGGGGTGTTGCGTGACTGCCGCGCCGACGAGCAGCCCGCCGTTGCTGCCACCGGAAATGCCGAGCTGGTCCGGCGTGGTCCAGCCCTCGGCGATGAGGTGTTCGGCGGCGGCGTGGAAGTCGTCGAAGACGTTCTGCTTGAGCTGGCGCATCCCGGCGCGGTGCCACTCGTCGCCCTCCTCGGCGCCACCGCGAAGGCAGGCAACCGCATAGACACCGCCGGCTTCGACCCAAGCGAGTGCCGTCGCCGAATACCCAGGTGTCATGGGGATTCCGAAGCCGCCGTAGCCGTAGAGGATCGTCGGGCGCGGGCCCTCCGGAGCCGCGGCGGGCGACAGGATGAACAGGCGCACCTGCGTGCCGTCGCGACTCGTGTACACATCCTGGCGCGCGTGCACGGCCGGCGGCTCGACGTTGCCCGGCGGTGTGGCCCACACGCTCACGGTCCCGTCGACCGCGTCGTACCGCAGAACGCAGGGCGGGGTCACGTGGTCGGTGTAACCGAGCCAGGCCTCGGTGCCGCCCTCGGGCCGATCGGAGATGCCCCCGACGCTGCCCAGCCCGGGCAACTCGACGACCGAACGGAAGGCGCCCGTCGCGAGGTCACGCACCGACAGTTCGCTGACCGCGTGCCGGGTGTGTGCCACGAGCAACGTGTCGGCGTCTTCCAGAATGGAGAAGTCCTCGAGCACGGCTTCGTCATCCTGGGGGATCAGATCCACCCAGTTCTCGTACGACGGGTCCTCCGGCGACACCGTGCAGAGGCGCCCGCGGGGCGCATCGCGGTTGGTGTGCACGTACAGGCGACCGTCGCGGCCGACGTGCACGCCGGTCTGGGCATCCACGCCGACCTGAATCGGTACAAGCACGGGCTTTTCGGGGCTCGTCGCGTGCAGGTCCGCGATCCACAGGTCGTTGCGGGGTGCGGTGCCTTCGGTCGCGGAGACGACCAGCCAACGGCCGTCGGTGCTGACGCCGCCGCCGAAGAACGACGTCTTGTCCTGGTCCTCGCCGAAGATGAGAACGTCGTCGGCGGGGTCGGTGCCGACGCGGTGCAGCCAGAGGCGACGGTGGTACTGCGCCTCGTCGGCGGGCAGGACCTCGGGCGGCAACCGGCGGACGTAGTAGAACGCCTCACCGCCGACGAGCCAGCCGACGGGGGAGTAACGGATGCGATCGATGGGGCCGTCGATGATCTCGCCGGTGTCGACCAGCAACACGCGAAGCGCGGACTCCTCGTCACCGCCCGTGGAGAGCTGGTAGGCGAGTTGGCGCCCCTCCTTGTCCGGCTGCCATGAGTCGAGCGTCGTCGTGCCGGTGGGGTCGATCGCCATGGGATCGAGCAGCACCCGTTCGCTGCCGTCCGCCTCGCGCACCACGACGACCGCGTGTTCCTGCTCGGCGCTGCGCCGTACAAAAAAGGAACGATCCCCTCGCCACGCGGGCGCCCCGATGACGCCGGCTTTGAGCAGGTCCGTGATGCGGGTCCGCAGATGTCCCCGGCCCGGCAGGCCGTCGAGGGCGTCGGAGGCCAGCGAATCCTGCGCGGCCGTCCACCTGACGGTGCGCTCATCCGCCGGGTCCTCCAGCCACCGGTAGGGGTCGGCGACTGTGGTGCCGGCGATGATTTCGACCAGGTCCAGGCGCTCAGCCGCGGGGTAATCCATGCGGGGAGCCTCTCATGCGCACGCCCACCGACGGGGTGCTGCCTGCGACACGCCGGGCGCGTGTCGGTGAGCCCGCAACGAATTGAGGCGTGCAGATTTCGCCATTGTCGGGTTCACTGGGAGAACGCACGCCGGCACCAGCCAGGTGAACGGCGATGACGCCCTGGAGTGCTGCATGGCGCACGTGCTCGTTCTGAATGCGACGTTCGAACCGCTGTGCCTCGTGCCGCAGCGTCGAGCCGTCGTGCTGCTGCTCGCCCAGAAGGCCCTCCTCGTCGAAGGCGACGTGGGGTTGTGGCGCAGCGCCCACGCGTCGGTGACCCCGCCCGTCGTGGTGCGGTTGGCGAAATATGTGCGGGTCCCGTATAGGGGCGCCGTGCCCCTCACCCGCCGGGCGGTCTTCGTTCGCGACGGTGGCCGGTGCGTCTATTGCGGGGCCGCCGCGACGAGCCTCGACCATGTGATCCCCCGCAGCCGCGGCGGCGAGCACGCGTGGGACAACGTCGTCTCCGCCTGCGGTCGGTGCAATCACCAGAAGGCGGACCGTTCGGTGTCCGACCTCGGCTGGCGGATGCGCCGCGCCCCGCACGTGCCGAGTGGGTCGGCGTGGCGCGTGATGGGCACCGGCCGGATGGACCCGCGTTGGCGCCCCTACCTGGACGGCTGGATGCAGTTCGAGGAAACCGCGTCGGCCTAGGCGATCGGCCCGCAGGGGCTGGGCATTAGCGTTGAACCCGATGACTGACACCGATGACCTCCGCGCGCTCGCCGACGCCCACGGGATCCAGGTCGAATACTGGAACGTCGACGGCCGGGCCATCACCCTGTCCGACGACACGCTGCGCGCCCTGCTCGGCGCCCTCGACGTGGTTGCCGACAGCCCCGAGGACGTCCGGACGTCCCTGGCCTCCGTGGCGGCTGACCGCGACCGCGCCCTGCCGCGGACGATCGTCTCGACCGAGGGCAGCACCTGGCAGTTCCCCTCGGGGCTGACCGACGTCGTCGTCCAGCTCGAGGACGGCGGCACGCTCGACCTGGTCGACCAGCTGCCGGCCGATCTCCCGCTGGGGTGGCACACGTTGCGCGCGCGCACTGCCGACGGCGTGGACGTCACCGCCCACGTCATCGCTGCGCCCAGGCGATTGCCTGCGCCGCCGCGGGGTTGGGGCTGGCAGATCCAGCTGTACGGGTTGCGCAGCGACGATTCGTGGGGGATCGGTGACGCCGCCGACCTGCGCACGCTCGCCGTCCGATCAGCTGTCGACTACGGCGCGGACGCGGTCCTCGTCAACCCGTTCCACTCGCCGACTCCCGTGCTGCCGTTGCAGAACTCGCCGTACTACCCGTCGAGCCGCCGCTGGTATGACCCGCTGCTGATCGCCGTTGCCGACCTGCCCGAGTACACGGCCGCGACGCCGGAGGTACGCGGCTCGGTGGATGCGCTGGGGCGCGCGGCCCGCGCCATGAACCAGAACGACGGCGTCGACAGGGACGCCGTGTGGGCCGCCAAGCGTGCGGCCCTGGACATGCTCTTTCCCTTTGTACGAAGGGATGCGTTCGCCGCCCATCGCAAGGCGTGCGGCGACGAGCTGGAGCGATACGCGACGTACTGCGCCCTCGCTGAGCTGCACGGGCCCAACTGGCAGGAGTGGCCGGAGAACCTGCGTTCCCCGGAGGCCCCTGCGACGTTGCGCGCGCGCCGCGAACTGTCAGCGAGCGTCGAATTCTTTGCGTGGACTCAGTTCCTGTGCAGCGAGCAGTTGTCCACCGTGCAGCGGGACGCTGTCGATGCCGGGATGCGCATCGGCGTCATCCACGACCTCGCGGTCGGTGTCGACCCGGCAGGGGCCGACGGTTGGGCCCTGCAGGGTGTCCTGGCCTTGCGGGCCAGCGCGGGAGCGCCGCCGGACACGTACAACCAGCTCGGCCAGGATTGGGGCTTGCCGCCGTGGCATCCACGCCGCATCGCAGAGGCCGGCTACGCGCCCCTGCGCGACATGCTGCGGGCGGTGCTCGCGAACGGTGGCGGCATTCGCATCGACCACGTGATGGGGCTGTTCCGCCTCTGGTGGGTGCCGCGCGGCATGTCCTCTCCGCACGGCGGCTATGTGCGCTACGACGCCCAGGCGATGGTCGCGGCGGTGACGCTGGAGGCCCACCGGGCGGGCGCGATCGTCGTGGGGGAGGACCTCGGCACCGTCGAGCCGTCGGTCCGCGAGGCGATGGATTCCCGCGGCTGGCTGGGCAGCGAGGTCATGTGGTTCACCCACGACCGCAACTACTTCACGGAACCCGGCGGCTACCGGCGGGCCGCGGTCGCCTCGGTCAGCACCCATGACCTGCCGACGGCTGCCGGCATGCTGACCGGTGCTCACATCGACCTCCGCGCTCGGCTCGGGTTGTTCGCGCAGGGCGAGGACGAGGTCCGCGCGCACTGGCGGGCCGAACTCGACGGGTTGCTCGCGGCCCTGGTCCGCGAGGGTGTCGTCGAGGCCGGCGCCGATGTCGCCTCGCGCATCGCCGGCATCCACGAGTTCCTGGCCCGGGTCGCGTCCACGCTGGTGCTGGTGTCGCCGTACGACATCGTCGGTGACCTGCGCCAGCCGAACCTGCCGGGGACGATCGATGAGTACCCCAACTGGCGCTTGCCGGTGGCGTCCGCGACGGGCACCGGCGGCGCCGACCGGCCGATCTCGCTCGGGGAACTCCTCGAGGACCCGCGTGTGCGGCATGTCGCGTCGACCCTCGCACCGCGCGCGAGCGCCCTTCCGCTACCGTGATGCGCGTGTTCACGCGTCGTGCTGCCCGGGCGATAGCCATCGCCGTCGGCCTCGCCGTGCCCATGGTCGGAGGCGTCAGCGCCTTCGCGGTCGAGGACGGCGAAACTCCGGATCCGCTGCCCGTCGGGCAGACCGTGCTGATCTTCGTCGTGTTGCCGATCGCGATCAGCCTCGTGATCCTCTTTCTGACCTACCTGCCGGGCTGGTTCCGCGGCCCGCGCTACCGCCCGACCCGCGAATGGGACCACGACCCGCTGTGGTTCGGCGGGCCGAAGGACGCGGCTGACGCGATCGCCTACGACACGCAGATCCGCGTTCAGGGGGGTGGGGCAAGTGCTGGTTGGTGACGCCCTGTCCGCGGAACAGATCGACCAGATCGGCCGCACCCTGCAGCGGGCAAATCGTGAGACCGGCCTGCACTTTTCGGTGTTTCTCGGGGACCCGATCGACGGCAGTGCGCCGCGTGATTTCGCTGTGCACGCCCACGCGGCGCTCGGCGACGCCCTCGCCCGCAAGGCGGTCCTCATCCTCGTCGCGCCCAGTGCCCGGCGGGTCGAGATCGTCACGGGCAGCGAAGTGAATCACCGGGTGAACGATCGGGCCTGCGGCCTGGCGGCCCTGTCGATGTCCGGCAACTTCGCCGGTGGTGACCTGCCCGGCGGGATCGTCACGGGAATCCGCATGCTGGCGGATTCGGCGGGCCAGGGCTCCCGGGCGCGCGTCCGCGTCGGCCGCTAACCGGCCAGTGCCGGCTGTCAATTCCGGCTAGGGTCTGGGGCACTGGCCAACAGGGGGCGATCGATCGTGAAATGCCACACGCTCGTTGTTGCTGCAGTGCTGGTCGCGACCGCGGGCTGCGGCCCCGCGACGGGCACTCCCCGGGCGGGGGAGACGGCGTCCGGCTGGGTGTCTCCGGCCGTGACTCCCACTCCGTCCGCAACCACCCAGACTTCCGGGACCGATACCGGGACGGTGACGCCCTCACCTACGTCGACCTCATCTATGTCGTCCTCGCCTACGTCGACCGGCGACCGCGGGGGTCGCGTGAGCGACCTGGTAGGGATGTGGGCCATTACGGCTCCGGGCGAGTCGAGCACGTCACGGCTGGCGAACAACGGGGGCGCGATGACGCTCTGGCAGAAATGCGGGCAGTCGTCGGGCATCTTCCGGGCCGCGCGTTCCGGCGAGTTCACGGGCTGGTTCTCTTCGTTCGCCGCTGCCTGCGCAGCGACGCCGGTGAAGTGGATGGTGAACGCCGTGAGCTTCCGGGCCCGATCCCACGACTCCTGGGCGCTCC
>JAVEEB010000086.1 GCA_030840665.1 Frankiaceae bacterium
GTGGTGGAAGACTGCCGTCATCTACTGCCTCGACGTGCAGACGTTCCTCGATTGGAATCACGACGGCAGAGGCGACCTGATCGGGTTGTCCCAGCGCGTGGACTACCTCCACGAGCTGGGCGTGACCTGCCTGTGGCTGATGCCCATCTATCCGAGTCCCGACCGCGACGACGGCTACGACATCACCGACTTCTATGGCGTCGACCCGCGCATAGGCACCCACGGCGACTTCGTCGAGTTCATCAGGACCGCACGTGATCGCGGTATACGCGTCATCCTCGACCTGGTCGTGAATCACACGTCCGACAAGCACCCTTGGTTCACATCGGCCCGCTCCAGCAAGGATTCGCCGTACCGCGACTGGTACGTCTGGTCCGACAAACCGATCGACGACGGCCCGCAGCAGGTGGCGTTCCCGGACCAGGAAAAGAGCATCTGGGAGTACGACGAGAAGGCCGAGCAGTTCTACCTGCACCGCTTCTACAGGTTCCAGCCCGACCTCAACACGGCGAATCCATTGGTGCGTGACGAGCTCGCCAAGGTGATCGGCTTCTGGCTGGAGCTCGGAGTGAACGGCTTCCGGGTGGACGCCGTCCCGTTCTTCATCGAGATGCTGGGCGAGAAGCCGGAGAAGGGTGCGGTGCACAATCCGCACCAATATCTGAAGGACCTCAGGGCTTTCCTCGACCGTCGTGTCGGCGACGCCATCCTGCTGGGCGAAGTGAACCTGGACCACAAGGGTCAGCGCGAGTTCTTCGGCAACGAGGGCGGCGACGAGCTGCACATGCAGTTCGACTTCATAGGGATGCAGAAGTTGTACGTCGCGTTGGCCCGCGGTGAGGCGGCTCCGCTTGTCGAGGCGCTCGAAACGCGCCCGCAGATCCCGCCCGCCGCGCAGTGGGCGACCTTCGTGCGCAACCACGACGAGCTCACCCTCGACAAGCTCAGCCAGGCCGAACGCGACGAGGTGTTCGCTGCTTTCGGGCCTGAGTCGGAGATGCAGATCTACGGCCGCGGCCTGCGGCGCCGGCTGCCGACCATGCTCGCCGGCGACCCGCGTCGCATCCGCATGGTCTACAGCCTTCTCTTCTCGCTCCCCGGCACGCCCGTGCTCTTCTACGGCGAGGAGATCGGCATGGGCGAAAACCTAGCGGTGGAAGGACGGATGGCGGTGCGGACGCCGATGCAGTGGTCCTCCGACACCAACGCCGGGTTCTCCGACGTCGCACGCGGAAAGCTCGTGCGGCCGGTCGTCGAAGGTGCCTACGGGCCGGCCTTCGTCAACGTCGCGGCTCAGCGCCATGACGGCGCGTCCTTGCTGACGTTCATGTGCCTGCTCGCCCGGCGATATCGCGAATGCCCCGAGTTCGGGTGGGGCGAGTTCGCCGTGCTCGACCAGCCGCACGCATCCGTGCTGGCCCACCGCTGCGTGCTCGACGATGCCAGTCTCGTCGCTGTGCACAACTTTGGTGATGAATTCCGGTCGGTCCCCCTGCGGCTGAAGGATTGTTCCGCCGACTCCACCCTCGTCGACCTCCTGCGTGAGGATTCCACCGCGGTCGATGACAAGGGCCGGGTCGAGCTGACACTCGAGCCGTACGGGTTTCGCTGGCTACGCGTCGTCCAGCCCGGCCAGCGCCGGCTCATCTGAGAAGCCTCAGCGCACGATGTGGGCGGCGCCGCTGTCGCGCGACACCCGCAGCGGCGCGGTGTCGACGGCCTCGAAGGCGGACGCCGGGACCTTCTTGAGATCGTCGAGCAGCGCGGACTGCCAGCGCGTGTCTGCCGTGCCCTGGAAGAACCACGGCGACCCGTTGTCCGCGAGCACCAAGCCGTACTGCTTCATAGCGGTCAACACGACACGCGCCTGGGCGCCGTACGACGAGATGTTGAAGCTCTTCTTGAGCCGAAAGCGAGCGCCCATTGGGGGATAGGAGTGATTGGACACACTGCCGGCTTGGTGACGCGCCGGCCAGACGAAGGCGCGGTCGGTGACGTTCGTGGTGAAGCGGATCGCGTGGTCGACATGTCCGGCCGCCACCTCGTCGTACCGCAACAGGCCGGGCAGGATCGGCAGCCCCGCGGCATCGGCGGAGGTCCACGTCAGCGGCCGCAGCCGGTCGCTGCGCAGGTTCCACACAGCGCCGGAGCCGGCCACCCAACCCGTTGACTTCTTGTACGTGGCGAAGGTCTCGTACAACCGGCACGTGTCCTTGTTGACGACGATGGCGTGCCGATCCCCGGTCGCGGTGTTGCCGCCTTCGATCTTCGTGTCGGCACCGAGCGGGTAGTTGACCCGGTCGCTCTCGTCGGCGTAGTCGAAGGTCACGGGCACCGCGGGGTGCGTCCCGCTGACGACGGTGACCGGAATGCCATAGGGGACGGGCTGTTCGCCGTACGACGGCCCGAAGTCGGGGTGCAGGCGCCGCGTGGGGGACATGTGCGACAGCCACTGCGCGCTCCGCGCATTCACTGGGAGGGCGCTGATGTCGGCGTGCCAATAGTTGTCGGCCGGAAAAACCGTGCAGGTCGTGCCTGGCAGCGCGCG
>JAVEEB010000103.1 GCA_030840665.1 Frankiaceae bacterium
CAGCTTGTACGACGTCATTCCGCAAAAGCCCGCAGCACCCTGACCCCGTGGAGACCACATGACCAGCGACGCACAGCCCTGGATCGACGCCCTGACCGTTTCGCATGATCGACTCAGCGCGCTTGTCGCCGATCTCGACGCCGACACGGTCCGCGAATCGTCGTACGCGAAGAAGTGGACCATCGCCGACGTCCTGTCGCACCTCGGCAGCGGCGCCGAGCACAACGCCCTCATGCTCGCCGCCGCGGTGACGCACTCGCCGGCGCCGGGCCTCGAGGAGATGCAACCCATCTGGGACCGCTGGAACGCCAAGACCCCGGACGAGCAACTCGCCGACGTCGTGCCCGCGGACGCTGCTTCTTTGGCGCAGGCCGTCTCCTACTCGCCGCAGGAACGCGCGGCGGCACGCGTCGAATTCGTGGGGATGGACTTCGACTTCGCAGCGACCGTCGGCATGCGCCTCGCGGAACACGCGGTCCACACGTGGGACATCGCCGTCATGCGCGAACCTGGGGCTGTCGTGCGGGCGGACGCCGTGCAGTTGATCATCGATAACACGATCCTGCGTACCGCGGGATGGGCCGCGAAGCCGCAGGGGCTCACCTTCACCCTGGCGATTCACACGACTCACCCGGCCCGTGATTTCACGCTGACGGTCGGCGAGGCCGCGACCCTCTCCGAGGGAGCACCTGCGGAAGCCGACGGCTCGTTGACGTTGACCGCCGAGCAGTTCGTCCGCCTTGTCTACGGCCGGCTCAACGACGATGCCGGCGACGTTCCCGACGCCGATGGCGTCTCGATCGACGACGTGCGGGCCGTGTTCCCAGGCTTCTGAACGGGCGGCCGCAACCCCGCAGACACCTGCGGGCAAGGGCAACCTCACCTGGAGACAGCCGTGTCGCGGCGGTGGCAGGGGTAGCTAGAGGTGGCGTGACCACCCTCACCCTCACCACACAAGGCGGTGCCAACCGATGAAGGCTGTCGTTTACCAAGGACCCATGAAAGTCGCGGTCACCGAGGTCCCGGACGCCAAGATCGAACAGCCGTTGGACGCGGTGATCCGCATCACGACGACCAACATCTGTGGATCAGACCTGCACATGTACGAGGGACGCACGTCGGTCGAGAACGGCAAGGTCCTCGGCCACGAGAACATGGGCGTCGTCGAAGAAGTAGGCCCGGGCGTCGACCGGATCAAGGTCGGGGACAGGGTGTCCGTTCCCTTCAACATCTCCTGCGGTTGCTGCGAGAACTGCAACTCCGGCTGGACGTCGTTCTGCCTGCGGACCAACCCGACGGAAGGCATGGTGGGAGCGGCGTACGGCTACGCCAACATGGGCCCGTACGACGGGGGGCAGGCGGAGTTCCTGCGCGTCCCGTACGCGGACTTCAACCTGTTGCAGCTGCCCGCCGGTTCGCAGTTCGAGAATGACTTCGCGATGCTCTCGGACATTTTCCCGACCGGCTACCACGGCACGGAGTTGGCTGAAGTCGGACCAGGCGACACCGTGGCAGTCTTCGGCGCGGGACCGGTGGGACTCATGGCCGCACACAGCGCCTTCCTGCGCGGTGCCTCGCAGGTTTTCGTGGTGGACAAGGAAAAGGACCGCCTGAACCTCGCGAAGTCCGTCGATGCGACACCCATCGATTTCGCCCAGGGCGACCCCGTCGAGCAGATCATGCAAGCGACGAAAGGCAAGGGGGTCGACCGCGGGGTCGAGGCGGTGGGGTACCAGGCGCATGACCCGTCCGGCGAGGAACATCCCGAGCTGGTGCTCGACAACCTCGTGAAGGTCGTGCGCGCCACCGGCGCGATCGGTGTCGTCGGTGTCTACGTTCCGGAGGACCCAGGGGCGGCCAGCGCGCCGGCCAAAGAGGGCCGCCTGGGCTGGGACTACGGCACGTTCTTCTCCAAAGGCCTGCGGATGGGCACGGGCCAGGCCCCCGTCAAGCGCTACAACCGGCAGCTGCGCGACCTGATCATCGCCGGCCGGGCCACCCCGGGTTTCATCGTTTCGCACGAGCTTCCCTTGTCCCAGGCGCCGCAGGGCTACGACAAGTTCGATCGTCGGGTCGACGGCTGCACGAAGGTCCTGCTGCATCCCGACCGCTGATAGAAGCAGCCGCTTGCGACGCCGGGTCGACCACTTGGTCCTCCCGGCGTCGCCCTGCCAGGCACGGTGAACGTCGAAGCGCGAATGTGTCCTGGCCGCCACTCACGTCCGGCTCTCCGCGCGCCGAATCAAGAAGGGACACCTTCGAGGAGACGCCTGTGACCCGAGTTCGCCGCATGCGCGCGGCCCTGGTGGCTGCCACGTGCTTTGCAACGCTCGCGGTCGGCGCCACCACACCGGTGGCCCAGGCGGTGCCTGCGGGGCTGCACCTGTGCCCCGGATTCAGCGGGCTCGACAGCAACAGCGCGGCCTCCGTCATGGCCGGCCAGGTCAAGATCCCCGGCTTCGCGGCGGCGACGATCCCCGGGCTCGCCGCCGGCGGCCCGGTGGACTGGGCGGCCAACCCCTACGGCAATTCCTCCTGGCGCATCTGGTTCCACTCGCTCCTGTGGCTCGGCAACCTCGAGGAGTACGGGCTCATCAACCATCAGCAGGCCTACATTGACCGGGCCGTCGCGGTGACCAAGGACTACCTGGCGCACAACCCGATCACGACGGCGGCCCCGCAGCGCAACTCGATGGCGCACCGCACGATCCTGCTCGGCTGCCTCGCCGAGGCGACCAACGATCCGACGATCCGCGCCGCGGCAGTGACCTACTCGAACTACCTGCTCACCCACTGGTCCGGCGCCTGGAACTGGGGTCTCGACGAGGACCTCGGCGTGATGACCGTCGGCTGTGAGCTCGGCCGCTCTGACCTGACGACCGCTGCCGCCAACCAGCTGACAACCGCGTCCACCGTGATGTTCGACGCGCAGGGTGCCACGAACGAGCAGGCGCCCGGTTACGGTCGGTACAGCTTCGACCGCTGGCGCGTCGTGACCAGCCTCATGAACACGTGCCGCGTCACCCCGCCGACCGCGTTGGCCAATCGCCTCGCGCTCGCCGCCGCTTTCCTCGCCTCCGCGACGCAACCCGACGGTCATATCGTGCAGATCGGCGACACCGTCAACGATGTCGTGGTGCCCGTCGCGGGCACGCCGCTGGAGTACGCCGGCAGCAGCGGTGCGGCCGGCGCGATGCCCGCCGATCGCGTGTCCGTCTTCAACGCCGGCTATGTTTTCGGCCGCTCGACGTGGAGCCCGATGAACACGTCGTCCTTCTACTCGCTCCGCTTCGGCGGCGCCCGCAAGTATCACGGCCACAGCGACCACATGTCGCTCACGTACTGGTCGGCCGGACGCCCGGTCGTCGTCGACGCGGGCCACGTCGGCTACAGCAACACGGCGGTGCGCACGTACCTGGTTTCGCCCGCCGCGCACAACCTGATGGCCATGGACGGCATGCGTGCCAACGACAGCGACGTGACCGTCCTGACCCGGCCGATCACGACGCCGACGTACGACGCGTTCACCCTCGCCGGGACGCCGTACGCCGACACGAACGCGCCGTACGGCAAGGTGTCCGGTTCGCGCAACGTCCTGGTCGCGCGCGGTCCCGATTTCGTTGTCACGTACGACAAGCAGTGGAGCACCGCGACGTACCTGCACTGGAACAAGGGCGGCAAGGTGCTGCCCACCCAACTGGTGCACCGCCAGTCGTGGCACCTCCCCGCCGGCGGGCCCCGGCCCGTGGTGGTCGGTCGGAGCCGGGTCACGGTCGGCGCCACCACGTTCCTGCGCGTCGCTCTCCCCGGGCACCCGCTGCTCGCCGGGTCCGTGACCGCCGCCGCCTCGTACGTCGCCCCGCAGCTGAACACGACGCGCCCGGACTGGGTTGTGTCGATGCCGCAGGTCGGGCGCTCCGCCGCGGTCCTGTCCGTCATCGTGCCCAGTGGCACCGCGTCCGCGGCGATCGTGTCGGTCGGTACGACGGGCTTCACGTTGCGCGTCACGGTCAACGGCGTCGCGCACGACGTCCGCATCACCAACGCCGGGGCGATGACCCGGCTCTCTTAAGGCCGCAAACGCGAACGGCCGGCTCCCCCGCTCGGGAGCCGGCCGTTCGTCGTACAAGAAGAAGAACTAGATGGGGCGGACCTTGTCGGCCTGCGGGCCCTTCTGGCCCTGCGTGACCTCGAACTCAACCCGCTGGCCTTCGTCGAGTGACTTGTAGCCCTCGGTCTCGATCGAGCTGTAGTGGACGAACACGTCCGGGCCCTGGTCGACGGCGATGAAACCGTAGCCCTTCTCGGAGTTGAACCACTTGACGCTGCCCTGTGCCACTGTTGCTCCCGATGTCGTTCGATGGTCGCGACCCGTAATGCACGGGCCGACGCGGTCGCGCGGTTGGGGACCGCATGTCGACCTGTGGGCACGGTACACGCGAAAAGCATTGGTCAACAGGGGTTCCCCCGAGATCACTGAGCGTCACCAACGCGGGGGTGCGGTCTACGGCCACCCGACGCCGGGCGCCCGGTGGTAGGCGATGCCCATGACGTCCCAGCGGGGCGCCTGCGCGGCGAGGCGGGCGCGGAACAACTCCCAGTCACGGCCGGCCGTCGACCAGCCTGTTTCGGCGATCGCCGGCAGGCGCGGAAATGCCATCGCCTCGACGTCGGCGATCGTCGTCAGCGTCTCCGACCACAGCGGCGCCTCGACCCCCAGCACACTGCCGGCGGCGGCACCTGGAATGACCGCGCCCGGATCCCACCCGTAGGCCCTCTCGACGCTGACCCGCCCCGCCCACTCGAGGCCGAGCGCGAAGTCGTCGTCGTACTTCATGTCCAGGTAGGTGCGGTCGGCCGGTGACAGGACGAGCTTCACGCCCCCCGCCGACGCGTCCTTCAACAGCGCCGCGTAGTTGCTTTTCGTGTTCCAGTACTGGACGACGGACCCCGGGGCGAGCTTCGCCTTCACCGTCTCCTCCCACCCAACGAGCGTCTTGCCGTGCTTCGCGACGATCAGCTGCACGCGTTCGATGAAGTCGGCGTACTGCGTAGACGTCAACGTCTGCACCTCGTCGCCGCCGACGTGCAGGTACGGGCCCGGGGTCATCGCGGCCAGCTCGCCGAACACGTCGTCGATGAAGGTGTAGACAGCCTCCTTGTCGACGCACAGGGAGCTGAACCCCACCGCGATTCCCGTGTACGGCTCACGCGCCTTGCCGTCGCAATTGAGGTCCGCGTACGACGCCAGCGCCGCGTTCGTGTGCCCCGGCATGTCGATCTCGGGGATCACGGTGATGAAGCGCGCCGCGGCGTACTCGACGATCGTCTTGTAGTCCTGCTTGGTGAAATAGCCGCCAGGGCCACCGCCTACCGCGCTGAGGCCGCCGATCGCCGTGAGTCGCGGCCGGCTGTCGATGGCGATACGCCAACCCTGATCGTCGGACAAGTGCAAGTGCAAGACATTCATCTTGTACAGGGCGATAGCGTCGATGTAGCGCAAGACGTCGGCGGCCGGAAAGAAGTGCCGCGCCACGTCGAGCATCGCGCCGCGCCAGGGATAGCGAGGCGTGTCGACGATGTGCGTGGCGCCGACCTGCCAGGGCCGGTGCTGCGGCAACGAACTGTCGACCGTCGGCGGCAGCAGCTGGCGCAGCGTTTGCGTCCCGTAGAACAGGCCGGCCGCCGTGCGTGCGCGCAACGACACCCGTTCCGCGGAGACGGTCAGCTCGTAGCCTTCATCGCCGAGAGCGACCGCGGCGTTGTCGACTGTCAGCTGGATGCCGCCCGCGTCCGCGGCACCAGGTGCAGTCGGTAGGACGTGAAGGTCAAACCCGGTCGAGGGTCGCAGAACGGCAGCGAACAGCTCCGCGACGCCGGACGCATCGCCGGTGGCCGTCAGGGCGGTGTCAGCGGTGATCGTGAAGGGCGCACCCTCCCCCGGGGTGATCCGCGTCGGCGCCGGGACAACGGTCCGAGCCGCATCGATGGTGGCCACGGGCGTCTCCTTTCGGGCGGTGCCCTGCGCGGAGCGGGTCGCGGCGTCAGGCACGGAACGAGTGGCAGAGTTGGGCGCAGAGCTCGCCGCCGGCGAGCCAGGCGCCCGCGAGCAACCTATGGCGAGGACGCCGACAAGAACAGCGGCGACGGCGGCGCGCAGGCAAGAAGCGGAGCGCATCTCGCGACCGTACAACAGGTCTAGACCTCTCACCAGAGTCTGCGGGGCGATTCCATGAGCAGTGATGTGGTGCGCTTCCGCGCCGTGCTGTCAGCGGCGAGCGGCGGAGGCCAATGGGTGCTGTGCCCGTTCGACGCGCGAGAGGTTTTTGGGGAGGCCCGCCCACTGGTTGTGGCCACGGTCAACGGTCACGACGTGCGCACCAGGCTCGCTTCGTACGGCGGCAAGACCTACCTCGGCCTCGTCAAGCCGCTGCGCGAGGCCGCTGGCATTGACGCCGGCGACCTGCTCGACATCGCGCTTACCCGCGACGAGTCACCCCGCGAGGTCGTCGTACCGGAAGAATTGCAGGCCGCACTCGACGGTGCTCCCGACGCGGCGGCCGTCTACGAGGGACTGTCGTTCACGCACCGCAAGGAGTACGCGGTCTGGGTCGCGTCCGCGACGCAGGAGAGCACGCGTGAGCGGCGCGCGGCGAAAGCGGTGGAGATGCTCCGCGCGGGCACCAAGCACCCCTGACCGGAGCACTTACTGGCCGACTCCCGTTGCCAGGAACGCGTCCAGCGACGGCCTGATCGTGACCGTCGGGCCGACCGCGTGGTCGATGGCGTCGATCGTCTTGAGGCCATCGCCCGTGTTGAGCAGCACCGTCTCCGCGTCCGGGTCGACGAGCCCCTGCGCGAGCATCTTGCGCAGCGTCGCCACGGTTACGCCGCCCGCGGTCTCGGCGAAGATGCCTTCGGTCGACGCGAGCAGGCGGATGCCCTCGACGATCTCCTCGTCGGACACCTGGCCGATGGCGCCACCGGTGCGACGGGCGATGTCGATCGCGTACGGACCGTCCGCCGGGTTGCCGATCGCGAGCGACTTGGCGATCGTGTTCGGCTTCACCGGGATCATGAAGTCACGACCCGCCTCGTACGCCGCGGCCACGGGGTTGCAGCCCTCGGCCTGGGCTCCGAACACCTTGTACGGCGTCCCTTCGACCAAGCCCAGCTTGGAGAACTCGCGCCACGCCTTGTCGACCTTTGTCAGCAGCGAACCGGACGCGATCGGGCTGATGATCTGCTCCGGCAACCGCCAGCCGAGCTGCTCGGCGATCTCGTACCCCATCGTCTTGGAGCCCTCGGCGTAGAACGGCCGGATGTTGACGTTGACGAACGCCCACGGCAGCTCGCCGGCCACTTCGGAGCACAACCGGTTGACGTCGTCATACGTGCCGTCGATGGCCACGAGCTGGCCGCCGTACACGGCAGTTGTCACGATCTTTGCCGGCTCGAGGTCGGACGGGATGAACACGACCGACTTGAG
>JAVEEB010000118.1 GCA_030840665.1 Frankiaceae bacterium
TCGACGTCGGCACCCTCAGCGGAATCCTGCAGGACAAGGCGGTCGCCGCCGGCGGGGTGCGCAAACTGTTCGCCGACACCGACCTGTTCGGCGCGTTCACGGCCGGCAGCTACGTGTTCCGCAACAATTTCATCGCCGCCAACCCGGACACGGTGCGCCAGTTCACGGCCGGCATCGCCAAGGCCATCGAGTGGGAACGGACGACTCCGCGCGAACAGGTCATCGCCAAATTCCAGGACATCCTCGCGCACCGCGGCCGCACCGAGGACGGGTCGGCGCTCCAGTTCTGGAAGAGCTCCGGCGTGACCTCGACGGGAGGCCTCCTCAAGGCCGAGGACTTCTCCCGCTGGATCGACTGGCTCGTCCAGCACGGGGACGCCACGCCGAACCAGATCGATCCCAAGTCTCTGTTCACCAACGAGTTCAACCCGTACGCAAACGGGGCCTCCCCGTCGGCGTCCCCCTCGAGCACGTCCCCATCGAGCACGTCCGCCTCCTCCACGCCCGCGAAAGGCTGATCATGGCTCGCTCATTGCGCATCGACTCCGTCACTAAGGAGTTCCGCGTCCGCGACCGGCACGGCTCGCGCGTGTTCACCGCGCTCGACAACGTCTCCCTCGACGTCCGCGCCGGCGAGTTCCTCACCATCGTCGGCCCGAGCGGATGCGGCAAGTCGACGCTGCTGGATCTCGTTGCAGGATTGGACAAACCAACAAGCGGGACGGTGTACGTCGATGACGTCGCCGTCACCGGGCCGGGTCTCGACCGCGGGATCGTGTTTCAGCAGTACGCGCTGTATCCCTGGCGCACCGCACGCGGCAACGTCGAGTTCGGCCTCGCCGCCAAAGGTGTCGGCCGGCGCGAACGCACCGCCCTCGCCCAGTACTACCTCGAGCTCGTCGGCCTGACCGGCTTCGAGGACCGCCACCCGCACGAGCTGTCCGGCGGCATGAAGCAGCGGGTCGCGATCGCGCGCAGCCTCGCGTACGACCCCGACGTTCTGCTCATGGACGAACCGTTCGGCGCGCTGGACGCACAAACACGCGAGTCACTGCAGGGGGAACTCCTCCGCATCTGGCAGCAGACCGGGAAGACGATCGTGTTCATCACGCACGGCATCGACGAGGCGGTGTACCTCGGCCAGCGCGTCGCTGTCATGTCGTCCCGGCCGGGGCGCATCAGCGCAGTCGTCGACATCCCGGAGTTCTCGGCCGACGGCGACGCGCGGTCCGACGCGGAATTCGTGCACTACCGGCACGAGATCTGGAGCCTGCTCCACCGTGACACCACAGAAGAAGCCACCTCGCGGGCACCCCAGGTGTCAGCCCGGGCGAGGGAGGTCGTTTCCGTTGGTTGACACTCTCGTCCGGCCCACGCCGACCGGCGTAGCTGTCGCGTCGGACGCAACCGGCCCGCAGCGGCGGTGGCTCCTGGTCAACATCGTGGGCCGCATCCTTCGGTCCTCGGTCGCGATCTCCGCGTTCCTGGTGCTGTGGCAGGTTGCCCCGCAGCTGGGGTTCGTCGACCGAGTGTTCCTGCCGCCGTTCTCGACGGTGGCTCGCGCATGGTGGACGCTCGCGACGAATGGCCAGCTCGAGGCGCACTCCCAGGCAAGTCTCGTGCGTGCGTTGACGGGATTCGCGTTCGCGATCGCGGTCGCCGTACCACTCGGTCTTCTCATCGGTTGGTACCGCGGCCTCGCCGCCACCCTCAACCCGCTCCTCGAGGTGTTCCGCAATACGGCTGCGCTCGCGTTGCTGCCCGTGTTCATCCTGATCCTCGGCATCGGCGAAACCTCAAAGATCACCGTCGTCTTCTACTCGTGCCTCTGGCCGATCCTGCTCAACACCGTCGCGGCGGTGCGGGGCGTCGACCCGTTGCTCGTGAAGTCCGCGCGGTCCATGGGACTCGGGCCGGCGAAGCTGTTCGCCAAGGTCGTGCTGCCCGCGTCGGTGCCGACCATTTTCACCGGCATTCGCATCGCGGGCGCGTACTCCGTGCTCGTCCTTCTCGCCGCCGAGATGTTCGGCGCGAAGGCCGGCCTCGGCTACCTCATCCTGTCCGCACAGTCGAACTTCCAGATCCCCCAGATGTACGCCGGGATCATCACCATCTCCCTGCTCGGCCTCGCCCTCAACGTCGGCCTCCTGCGCCTCGAGCGACGGCTGTCGCGCTGGCGCACGGTCGCCTGATCCGCCTCACAAGAAGGACTTCCCATGACCACGCACAAGCAGTTGCACCTCAACGCCTTCCTGATGGGCAACGGGCACCATGAGGCCGCCTGGCGGCACCCGCGGTCGAAGCCCGAGCAGGCCGGCACCCTGGCGCATTTCGCGCACCTCGCGCAGGTCGCCGAACGCGGCAAGCTCGACTCCGTGTTCTTCGCGGACAGCCTCGCCATCAACGACAACATCCGCTTCAACTCGATGGGCCGCTTCGAGCCGCTCACCCTCCTGTCGGCGCTGGCCGCGGTGACCGAGCACATCGGGCTCATCGCGACCGTGTCGACGACGTACAACGAGCCCTTTCACGTGGCCCGCAAGTTCGCGTCCCTCGACCATCTCAGCAACGGGCGGGCCGGCTGGAACATCGTCACGTCGGCTCGCGACGACGAGGCCCACAATTTCAGCCGGGACAGCAACTTGGGGCACGCGGACCGCTATGCCCGCGCCACCGAGTTCCTCGACGTGGCCATCAAATTGTGGGACAGCTGGGAGGACGACGCGGTGCTGCGCGACAAGGCCAGCGGCGTCTTTGCGGACACTGACAAGATTCACGCGCTCGATCACAGTGGCGAGCATTTCTCGGTACGCGGGCCGCTCAACGTGCCGCGTCCCGTACAGGGCCGCCCGCTGCTCGTGCAGGCGGGCTCCAGCAAGGACGGCAAGGACTTCGCGGCGCGGTATGCGGAGGCAGTCTTCACGGCGCAGCAAACGCTTGAGGAGGGACAGGCGTTCTACAGCGACCTGAAGGCGCGGATCGCCGCGTTCGGGCGCGACCCCGACGGCGTCAAGATCCTGCCCGGCATCTGCGCGATCGTGGGGTCGACGGAGGCGGAGGCCAAGCAGTTCGAACAAGAGCTCAATGACCTGCTCAATCCCGAGTACGGGCTGCGCCAGCTCTCGAGCATGCTCGAACACGACCTCAGTGCGTATCCGCTCGACGGCCCGCTGCCGGACATCAAGAGCGAGGACGACATCAACGGCGGAAAGAGCCGCTTCACGCTCGTCACCGACCTGGCGAAGCGCGACAACCTGACGATCCGCCAGCTGCTCGCGCGGCTCGCCGGTGGCCGGGGGCACCGCACGTTCGCCGGCACGCCGGAGCAGATCGCGGACGAGCTGGAGATCTGGTTCACCCGTGGGGCGGCCGACGGGTTCAACGTCATGCCGCCGCTGCTCCCGGGCGGGCTGGAGGACTTCGTCGACCACGTCGTGCCGGTTCTGCAGAAGCGCGGGCTCTTCCGCACGGAGTACACGGGCGCGACCCTGCGCGACAACTACGGGCTCGATCGCCCCGCCAGCCAGTTCGCGCCGACGCCGGAACTGGAGCTCGTGTCCTGACGGACTCGCACCATGAACTGGGCCGGGCGGCCTCGGGAACCCG
>JAVEEB010000157.1 GCA_030840665.1 Frankiaceae bacterium
GCGACGACCTTCTCGAGGAGCGGGAGCAGCTCGGAGACCGCGCTGATCTTGCCCTGGACGAGCAGGATCGACGGGTTGTCGAGGACGGCTTCCTGGCGGTCGGCGTCGGTGATGAAGTACGGCGAGATGTAGCCCTTGTCGAACTGCATGCCCTCGGTGAACTCGAGCTCGATGCCGGTCGTGTTGGACTCTTCGATCGTGATGACGCCGTCCTTGCCGACCTTCTCGAACGCGTCGGCGATGGTCTCGCCGATCGTCCGGTCCTGGGCGGAGATGGCGGCGACGTGAGCGATCTCGGCGCGGTCGTTCACCGGGCGGGACTGGTCCTTCAGTCGCTGCTGAACGGTCGCGACCGCGAGGTCGATGCCCTTCTTCAGCGCGACGGGGGCAGCGCCGGCCGCGACGTTGCGCAGGCCCTCGTGCACCATCGCCTGCGCGAGGACGGTCGCGGTCGTCGTGCCGTCACCGGCGACGTCGTTCGTCTTCGTGGCGACTTCCTTGGCGAGCTGGGCGCCGAGGTTCTCGTACGGGTCGCTGAGTTCGATCTCCTTGGCGATCGTGACGCCGTCGTTCGTGATCGTCGGGGCGCCGTACTTCTTGTCGATGACGACGTTGCGGCCCTTCGGACCGAGGGTCACCTTGACGGCGTTCGCGAGGGCGTCGACGCCGCGCTCGAGGCTGCGGCGGGCTTCCTCGTGGAATTCAAGAATCTTCGGCATGCGTTTCGTGGCCTCTCATAGGGCGGCGCGTTCGTGCGTCGTTGCTGTTGCTGGTCGTCGTACAAGGAAATTTCTCTTGTACGACGGGAGTGACACGGCGGCCCCCCGGTGCCCTCGCGGGTCCCGGGGCGCCGGCCGTGCGTTGCTTGAGGTGCTGCTAGTTACTTGACGACGATCGCGAGGATGTCGCGCGCGGACAGGATGAGGTATTCCTGGCCGTTGAGCTTCACCTCGGTGCCGCCGTACTTGCTGTAGAGCACGTTGTCGCCGACAGCGACATCGAGCGGGACGCGCACGCCGTCGTCGAAACGACCGGGGCCGACAGCGAGGACGGTGCCCTCCTGCGGCTTCTCCTTGGCGGTGTCGGGGATGACGAGACCTGATGCGGTGGTCTGCTCGGCCTCGACGACCTGAACGACAATGCGGTCCTCGAGCGGCTTGATGCCGACTTGCGAGGCGGTGGCGGTGGTCACTGTCTGACCTCCCCCTTCATGGGCTGGTGGTCGAACGTTCTCCGGGGAGCGTGCTGCGGGGTCTGCCGTCGCGGGGGCCAGACCTCGTCGCATCGCTAGCACTCACCATAGGCGAGTGCCAGGACGAACATTAGATCGGGGTTGGCACTCGGTCAACCCGGGTGCCAACTCGTGCACGATTGACGCCGCGCTAGTGCCCGCGGCCGATGCGCTGGAGGCGGTCGGCGCGGAGCCGGCCGACGAGGGTGTCGTCGGGGGTGGGGGCCGCGGGGAGCGGGCCGACGGCGAGGGTCAGCAGGTGATCGGCCAGGGCTGGGTTGAGCGCCAGGGCCGGGCCGTGGAGGTAGCTGCCGAAGATCCGGCCGCTCACCGCACCGTCGGCACCGTCGCCCGCGCCGTTGCCGATGCCCCGCTGGACGCGCCCCAGGGGCCGCACCCCCGGGCCGAGGACGGTGCGACCTCGGTGGTTCTCGAAGCCGATGAGGACGTCGTCAGTGAGCTCTGCCCCGTCGGGGGTCGTGACGAGGTCGCCGACGGCCCGGGTGGGCATGGCCTCCGTGTGGACGTCGATCATGCCGAGGCCCGGGCTGCCGAGGATCTGGAAGCCGGCACAGATGGCGAACACGACCGCCCCGTTGTCGACCGCTTCGGCCAGGCCGCCGTCTTTCTCGATGCCGCGGGCGGCCGCCGTCTGGTTGACGTCCTCGCCGCCGCCGAGCACGTAGATGTCGGCCGACCGGGGAATCGGCTCGCCGGCGTCCACGGTGAGCAACCGGGACCCGAGGCCCCGCGCCTCCGCCCGGCGGCACAGGACCGTCGCGTTGCCGGAGTCGCCGTACGTGCCGAGCAGGCGGGGGTAAAGGACGACGACGCTGACGACCGAGTCAGCCGACATGACGCCTCCGCAGGTCGTCGAACGCGGTGTAGTTGCCGATGACGTCGAGCGGTCCGGGGGGCAGACTCGCCGCGGCGTCGTCGAGGTCGGTGCACTCGCGCACGTGAACGCCGGCATAGTCGAGCCGCACGGCCAGGTCCGCGCGGCGATCCCCCAGGGCCGCCACCTCACGGCCGGCGAGCTTTTCGAACTCGACGTCCCACAGCCACGAGGTGTCCACGCCGTCGGCGGTGCGCGCGTTGATGGAAATGACGACCTGAGCCGCGGGGTCCACGATCTCGAGCGCTGACACCCAGCTGGCGGGGTTCTTGGCGAGCAGTAGTCGCGCTGGGCGTTCTCCCACGGTGAAGTGGGCGTAGCGGCCGGCGACGTTGGCCACGGCGTTGATGCGGCTGATCGCCTCGGCGGGAGCGACGTCGAAATGGGCGGCCGCGGCGATGGCGAAGGCCGCGTTCGTCTGGTTGACGCGCCCCGGCAGCGCGAGGTCCAGGGGGTGCGGCACGCCGTCGATCGTGAGGACACCGTCTGCGACGACGTAGGAAGCGGCTGGCGGCTTGAGGTCACACGAGCCGCAGATCCACGAATCGGCGGTGATGATCAGCGGGGCGCCGCACGAGGGGCACGCGCCGATGTCGCTGTCCCACATCGTGGAGGCGCTGATCCACGTAGCGCGGCCGGCCGGCACGGCGGCGACGACGTTCGGGTCGTTGGCGAACGCAATCACGTGGGCGCCGGAGTCGGCGAGCCCGTCCCGCCACGCGCGCACGACGCGGCCGACCTCGTGCATGCGGTCCAGCTGGTCGCGCGAGAGGTTCAGCAACAGGACGGCCTCGGGCCGCACCTCGCGGATGACGCGCGGGATGTGCAGCTCGTCGACCTCAAAGACGGCGAGTCTCGAGTTGTCACCGATCATCGCCGCAACGACGCCCGGCGGCAGGTTCGAGCCCGTGGCGTTGGTGCAGACGCGCGTGCCCAGGGAGGCCGCCAGCATGCTCGTGGTGGTGGACTTTCCGTTGGTGCCCGTCACGAGCACGATGCGCCGCCCCTTGGCGAGCGCGCGCAACGAGCCGGGGTCCACGGCAAGCGTGACCCGGCCGCCGACCGATTGCCCGCTGCCGAAACGCAGCACCTTCGACAGGACGACAGCGAGCCGCCCCGCGGCCACAGCGACGGCGAGGCGGGGGGTGCGCCGCATCAACGCGCTGCCGACGTGGCGGGGACCGGCCGGAGGGTCACGATGGCGCCCACGGCAGCCTTGACCGCCGTCGCTGAGAGCCGGCCCGCGGGCAGCTCGACGGCGAACGCCGAACGCGGGACGAGCGAGTTCTCGAAGCCGATGGCGCTACCCGGGTAGTCGGTCAGCGCCGTCTCCGGGAGGCTCAAGGCGTCGGCCAGGGCGTCTTCGGCGACGGCCGGCCCCTCCGACGTGTCGACGAGTGCCAACGCCTGGTGGAACCAGATGCCCACGGCGGGACGCACCGTGCGGAGGAGGTCGACCATCGCCACCGTCTCTGGCTCGGAGGCCGCGGTCGGCCCGGAATACTGAAGGTCCCCGCGGCTGCCGATCGGCTGCCAGTGCGCGGGGAAGTTGCGGTTCAAGTCAACACCGCCGCTGTTGACGCGCGTGCCCCGGGACGCGCCGTCGGGGTTCGCGAGCCCGACGACCCACAGATTGACCGTTCGCAATCGCTCGGCGGGCAAGGCTGCGAGGGCGTCGGTGACCGCCACCCCGGCGGTCTCACTCCCGTGGATGCAGCCCACCACGAGGACCGCCGGGAGCCGGGGGTCGCCGATGTGCAGGGCGGTGATTGGCCGGCCCTGACGCGAGGTCCCGATGCGCAGCTGCTGCCGGACGAACTTTGGCTGTGGTGCCGTGGGGCTTGGGTTCGGAGAGCGGGGGCCAACGGCCGTTGGCGAGGGGTTGGCGATCGCGGAGGCTGAGGGCACGGAGTTCGTCGCCCGCACGGAACTGGTCGCCGCCCGAACGGAACCGGTCGCTGGCACGGAGCTGGCGGCCGGCGCGGGGCCCCCGCCGGTGCAGGCGCCGAGCAGAAGTCCCGCGCACGCACCCGCGGTGAGCCGCGCACGCACGACTACACGGCCCGCAGAATGGACACGGGTGCCCGGACCGCCCGGCGCACGGTGATGGCGCCCGCCACGACGAGCCCCACCACGAGGCTGGCCAGTGCCAGCAGCAGGTAGGGCCACGGCACGGCGAGGCTCGACGGCGGCGGGTCGAACACGCCCGTCAGCACCTTCACGAGCATCTGGCTGATGCTCCAGGCGAGCAGCCCGCCAAGTACGAAGCTCGAGACTCCGATGACGACGATCTCGCTCCACACGAACCCCCCCACCTGACGAGGACGCGCTCCGAGCAACCGGGCCATCGCCAGCGTGCGCCGTCGCTCCGTAAAACTCAACGTCACCAGCAGCCCCGTGGCCGCGACGGTGAGGATCAGCGCGAACGCCAACTCCATCCGCGTGAGCCCCGACAGGTCGACTGAGGTCAGGCTGGAACCGACAACCGCGCGCGTCGTGGTGAGGTCCTCGACGCGAGCCGTCGGTCCGAGCGCCGTCCGGACGCGCTGGGCCACGACGTCCGGCTTGGTGCCGTTCGTGGTGATGAGCAACTGGCCCACGCCGGCGTCATGCGTCGCAGTGGCGATGTACGAGGCGTTCGCCACGATGAAGCTGTCCTTCGGCGCCGTCGGGAACTCGTGGACAACGCCGACGTAGTGGAAAGGCACCACCGTGTATTGCTTCGTCACGCCGTCCTGCAGCCGCAGTCGCACGGTGTCGCCCAAGGTGAGCTGGTAGTCCTTCACGGTTTCAGCGCTGAACAGCGCCGCGTCGGGCTGCGCGGCGATCTTCGCGAGGATCTGCTTCGCGGTACCTCCGACGAAGTAGGCGTCCTGCAACGCGGTCGCGCTGGCGATCGTGGTGGGGTTCACCCCGTAGAGGTCCTGCAGGTCGGCACCTACGTACGCGAACCGGTGCTGCATCGGCTCGACATGCGCGACCCCAGGGATGGCCGCGACCTGGGCAACCGACGACGCGTTCACCTGTGCCCCGGGCGGTTCGGTGACGGTGACATCCGCGCCATTGGTGAGCAGCGCATCGGCGCGGGCCTGCTGCTGGTACGTCGCGTTGAACGTCGCAGTGGACGCCGCGAAGGCGACCGCGAGCGCAACGAGGACGACGACCCGCGCGATCAGCCCGCGCTGGCGGGACAGGGCCGCCGACACCGTTCCGGACAACGTGCCGGCGAAAGGTCGCGTCAGCGCGCGCAGCGGGCGCCGCCCGTGTCGGAGCGCAAACGTGACGACGCGCGAGGCGAGCAATCCGCTGCCGATCCAGATGAGCGCAGGGCCCGCGAACGCCCAGTAGCTGATGGAGATCGACGGCACCCCTTCGGGTGCGAGCACGATCTGGTAGCCGTTGCGGCTGGTCGCCCAATAGGTGGCCAGTCCCGCGGCGATGAGAATGAGGTCGACGCCGAGCCGCTCCCAGAGCGGGCGGGTCGCGGGCGCGGCGCCACTCACGTTCGCTCCGACGACGGTGAGCCGGCGGACGTCGCGCAGCGCCGGCACGAGCATCGTCAGCATGGCGATGACGAGGCCGGCCAGCGCTGAGAAAGCACCCCAGGCAATCGCGGTGGCGGGCGTCCCCCCGAAGGACGCCGAGCCGAAGGAAACCCACCCGGTGACGGCGGCGGCGGCAAGGCCGGCCACGACACCGATGACGCCGACGAGCGCCGGCTCGACCGCGGCGAAGCGGCCCAGCTGTCGCCGGTTGGCGCCGCGCAGCCGCAGGAGGGCCTGTTCCTTCCGCCGACGCGGCGCGCCGGTGTCGGCGATGAGCGCCGTCAACAGCGCCGCCAGCGCAGCTCCCGGGAGCCCCAGGAAGAGAAAGAGCATTTCTGCGTACGCCGCGTCCTGGCGGGCGGCCGACAAGGCCGCGCCGAGGTTGTCGCCGACGACAGCCGCCCCGGCGGAGGCGACCTCGACGTGGTGGGCCTGCCCGGCGACGGTCGTGAACGCCGCACCGGGATCGTGGGGCAGCGAGTGCGCGAGGCGGACGTGGACCTGCGTGTGCGTGGTCACGGCACCGGCTGCTGCCGGGGCATCGAAGAGGCTGTGCCACTGGGTGGCCGGCATGAGGAGCACGTTGTCCGGCGGCGCACTGGGCCTGGCGCCGACGACGGCGCCGACGGTCTGGAACAGGGAGTCCGCCTGAGGAAGGTCGACCACGCCGGCGATCTGCACGGTGACGGGCTTGCCCTGGCCCAGGGCGATCGTGACCGTGTCGCCGGGGAGCACGTGCAGGTTCGACGCGGTCTGCTGCGCGAGGAGCACGCCGTCGTGCGCCCCGACGAGGTAGCGCACCTCTGCGGGGAACTGCTGCGCCCATTCGGCGGGTACACCGACGACGACGCCGGCCCCCGTCGTGAGCTTCTCGCTGGTGGTCGCGTGCGACAGGCCGGCAACGTCCGCGAACGACACCGGCACCTTGGCCTGCACGGCGGGCTCAGCGGCGAGCGCCTGGTCGACCTGGGCGGGGTCGGCGCCGGCCGCGACCTGCACCTGCCAGTCGACCGCGACCCGCTCGATGGACCGTTGGGTCATGCTCGCCTTGGACGCCGCGAGGAAGCTGCCGAGGGAGGCCAGCAAGGCGACGGCTGCCGCCACGCCCGCTCCGGCCAGAAGGAGTCGTCCGGCGCGACGCGCGAGGAGACCGCGCAACCAGAGAGTCATGCGAGAACGCCCGTCTTGTTGGTGAGGCGACCATCGGCGAGCGTCCAGCGCATCGGCAGCAGGTCGGCGATGAGGAGATCGTGGGTGGCGACGACGAGAGCCGCGCCGATGCTCCGGGCGACGGAAATAAGGGCTTCCATGACCTGTTGTCCGTGGGCGGCATCGAGTTGCGCGGTCGGCTCGTCCGCGAGGATGAGCTGCGGTCGCTGCGCGAGGACGCGGGCGACGGCAACGCGCTGGGCCTGACCGCCGGACAACTCGCTCGGCAGCCGCCGCCCCATGCCCGCGAGGTCGACTTCCGCCAGGGCCGCATCGACGATCAGTTCGACGTCGCGCGCTTCGGCACCTGCGAGGACCAACGGGAGCGCGACGTTCTCACCCACGTCGAGAACGTTGATGAGGCTGGGCGCTTGGAATACGAAACCCACGGTGCCCGGACGCTTCGCCGGAATCTCCGCGAACCCCGGCCAATCCACCCGGCCCTGCGTCGGCAACTCGAAGCCGCCGAGCATGTGCAGCAACGTCGACTTGCCGCAGCCGGAGGGGCCCACGACCGCAATGGCGTCGCCGCGCAGGACGTCGCACGTCGTCCCGTGCACGGCCACAGTTGCCGTTCGTCCGGAGCCGAACGTCTTGCCGACATTCACGCAGCGAACCAGTAAGTCAGTCATCGATGCGACCCTCTCGGAGTGACAAGACGCGGTCGGCAAGCCGGCGCACCGCGGGGCTGTGCGAGGCAACGACGACAGCCGTGCCGGTGTGCGCGCGTTCGCGCAGGAGCGTGAGGACCTGGCGTTCCGTTTCGCTGTCGAGCTCACCCGTGGGCTCATCAGCAAGGAGAACAACCGGGTCGTTGGCGAGGGCGACCGCGACAGCCGCGCGGGCCGCCTCGCCGCCGGAGAGCTGACTCGGGCGATGGCCGGCACGGTCGCCCATGCCGACCGACTCGAGCAACGCCATGCAGCCCTCGCTGTTGCGGCGGGCGATGCGCCTCGCGAGCTGCACGTTCTGCAGCACCGTCAGGTGATCGAGCAGGTTGTCGGTCTGGCGGAGGACGCCGATGTGGCGGGCACGCAGTGCGGCGCGCTCGCCGTCGTACCGATGGCTGATGCGCTCCCCGCCGACCCAGACGGCCCCGCCGTCCGGCTCGTCTATCCCGGCGAGGCAGGACATCAACGTCGACTTGCCTGATCCGGACGGCCCGGTCACCGCGATGACTTCGCCCGCGGCGACGTTGACGGACACGCCGCGCAACGCGAGCACTTCCTCGTCACCTGCTCGGTAGAACCGGTACAGATCGGTGGTATGGAGCGCGGGCGCGACCAGCGCTTGCTGCAGCGCGGTCACTTGGTCCACGCCACGGAGTCGGTCACGATGCGCCACGGATCGACGTTGTCGGAGCCCGTCGGACCCGAGAGCACGACGTCAAGTTCTGTGCCGGCATGGAAGAACATGTACCGGTACACATCCTCGCGGAACACCTTGCCGGTCACGTCGTTCGGCGGGCTGTCGCGCTCGTAGTGGACGAGCACGACCGGGCCTGCGTGGCGCGTCAACGCGGTCACGTCCTTGAGCGTGAACGCTGGCTCGCTCTGCTGCAGTTGCGGCACGGTGACCGCTCGCGCGCTGGCGACCGTCGGCGCTGTCGCGGCGGACTGGGTCGACAGCGTGATGGAGTTGAGTTTGTCCGTGAAGCGCACGGCGCTGCCCACGGTGGTCTGGGACCAACCTTCGAGCACCTTCACGCTGTAGTGCGCCGCCGGGTCGCTGTGGACGATGTAGACGGCGGTGTCGGAGATGTCGCCGGGCGGGCTCGACTCCGTGACCACCGGGGAGGGTTTCGGCGAGCCGGTGCCCGTCGTCGTGCCCGTCGTCGCGCCCGCACCCGCACCCGATGGACTCGACGAAGCCGATGTCGCAGTGGGCGGTGCGGAGGTCGGCGACAGGGTGGAGGTGCCGGGCGGCGCGCTCGTAGCCGACGGTGAGCTACAGGCAGCGACCGCGAGCATGATGGCAGCAACAGTGGCGGGGACGGTGACGAGGGATGGACGCATGTCTGCCAACGTAGAAAACGCCCGGCCAGCGGAAGGCGAGCGCAAGGTGAACATTCGTTTGCCTAAACGCGTGACCCTCCGGCGCCGCGTCACCGCCGCGATCCTCGTTGTGACGTCTGCCGCCGTTCTGGTGTTCGCAGCACCGCTCGCGTTCGCCATCCGGCAGCTCTACCGCAACGACGAATTGACCTCCCTGCAGCGGGACGCCGTCCGCATCGCCGCCATCGTGCCGGACGCCACTGCCGATGCTGCCCGCCAGCTCCCCCGGCGGCCGCTCGGGATGCCAGGCGATGTCTCGTTCGGCGTGTACGACGCTGCTGGGCGCCGGCTGGCCGGCGTCGGCCCCGATCACTCAGCGTTGGCGGCCCTCGCCGCCGACGGGCGGACGCATGGCGCCATCGAGAACGGGTTCAGCGCGTCGGCGCCGGTCCCGTCCGACGGTGAGGTGTCGGCCACGGTGCTGACCATGTCGGCAGGGGCGGCGGTCGCGAGGCGCACGTGGCGCGCGTGGGCGGTGATGGCCCTGCTCGCCTTGTTGACGCTCGTCGCCGCCGGCGTTGTGGCGCGGCTGCAGGCCCGCCGTCTGGCCCGCCCACTCGAGGAACTGACCGCCGCCGCGCGTCGCCTCGGCAGCGGCGATTTCAGCGTCGAAGCGCAGAGCTGGGGCATTCTCGAGGCCGATGAGGCCGCCACGGCGCTCGCGCGGACAGCCGCCCGCCTGGCGCAGGTCCGCGAACGCGAGCGATCGTTCGCGCGTGACGTGTCGCACCAGCTGCGCACCCCCCTCGCCGGTTTGCTGCTGGGCTTGGAGAATGCGCTCGAACGCGACGGTACGACGGACCGCGCGGCACTTCATCGGGCATTGGAACGCGGCCGCGGCGTGGAGGCGATCATCGACGACCTCCTCGAGCTGACCCGCCCGGGTTCCCCCAACAGCTCGCTCCTGGGGGACGTCTTGCGGGACACGGAGGACCGGTGGCACGGCGCCGTCGCGGACCGCGGCCGGCGCCTGGTCGTGAGACCTCCCGATCACGTGACGCGCATCGCGGCCCCCGCGCCGGCGCTACGCCAGATCCTGGATGTCCTGCTGGACAACGCTTTGCTGCACGGGAGCGGCACCATCACGGTGCAGACCGAGGAGATAGCGGACGGCGTCTCGGTGACCGTCAAGGACGAAGGGACCACGATGCGCGAGCGCGCCGCCTCCGACACCGTGGGCGGTCTCGGATTGCCCTTGGCGGAGAGCCTCGCCACGTCGGCAGGTGCGCTCCTGCAAGTCCCAGCGCCCGGAGGTCCGCCCGTCTTCCGCCTGCTGATCCCGACGGCCGAAGAGGGTCAGACCGCCGAGTCGTACCGGTAGCCGAACCCGCGCAGCGTCGTGATCTCCCCCGCCAGCGGGCCCGCGAGGTCCAACTTGCGACGGAGGGCGGCGACGTGGACGTCGAGGGTCTTGGTCGATCCGAACCAGTTCTCGTCCCACACCGCGGCCATGATGGCCTCGCGCCGCACCGGCTGGCCGGCGTTCATCACCAGCAACGACAGGAGCTCGAGCTCCTTCGGCCGCACGGTGAGCTCCTTGTCGCCGACGCGGACGACACGCAGGCGCAGGTCGACAGAGACCGCCCCCGCTGTCACGACGGCGGCGGTGCCGACGGCCGATTGGCGTCGAAGGTGAGCGCGAAGGCGCGCCAGCAGTTCCGCGAGGCGGAACGGTTTGGTGAGGAAGTCATCCGCGCCCGCGTCGAGGGCAGAGACCACGTCGAGCTCGTCGGTCCGGGCCGTCAGCACGACGATGACGGCGTCGGGCAGCAACGTGCGCAGCTGGGCAGCCACGACGATGCCGTCCATGTCCGGAAGTCCAAGGTCGAGCAGGATGAGGTCGGGGTGCAGCGCCGCAAGCCGGACGGCGTCCGTGCCCGTGCGGGCCCAATCGGCGGTATATCCCTGTGCGGTCAGGGCGTCCAGCACCTCGACGCCGAGGACCTCGTCGTCCTCGACCACGAGGATCTGTTGCTGCGCCACGTCAATGCCCTCCGGGATTCAGGCGAGGATGAGCAGGAGGCCACCCATGGTGAACACCACCATGAGGACGAGCAACGGGAGTTGGGCACGAGTGGCCCGGCGCGGCGGCAGCAGCCTGAGAACCCGATCGTGCGCGGCGATGGTGCCAAGCACGTGACCACCGACGATCGCACCGGCCCGAATGCCCGAAACGACCCCCGTCGTGAGCAGGGTGTAGTCGGGCGAATGTGTTGCCGTACCAAAATAGTTTATGCCTTCGCGTCCGAAGGGGTTGCTCGCGAGGATCCACGTCGCCTGGCCGTCGAAGATGAGCAACGAGAAGTAGTGCGCGATCGAGTAGCCGACGGCGATGGGGATGAGCGAGTGCGCCAGGGCGGCCGGCAACTCGACGGCCGCGCCGCCGAGCCTCTCGGCGGCCGTCGTGGCACCGACGTACAACAGGCCGACGATCACAATCATGGCGAGCAGACCCACGAGTCCCACCCAGGCGGACCCGGCGTACGTACGCTGCCACCAAACGGTCCGTTCCACCCCGTCAAAGGCCGTAGAACCCAGCAGGACAACGATGAATCCGACGAGCCCGGGCAACGCGAGCGTGCCGTCGAGCCCGTTGAACGGGCTGCGCAGCACCAGTCGGCCGTCGTCGCGGCGACCGACGAACGCCATCCGTCCCATGAGCGTCGAGTAGACCTCGAAGCCGTCCGCGCGCGCGAACCAGTCCGCGCCGAAGACGAACGCCCCCATCAGCTGGACCAGCGAATACCCGACGATGAACAACGTGACGTTGAAAGGCGCCGACCGGTTGGGAACGACCAGCTCGAAGACGACGAAAGCCAACAGTGACGCGGCAGCTGGCCAGTAACCCACGCGGGCCGGCAACGTCCGCAGGCCATCCGTCGCGGAGACGCCCGCCGCCCGCGCCCAACCGGCATGAATGGTGCGGAGAGGGTTCACGGCGCGCCACACGGGCCCGAGCAGGAGCGAGGCCGGCACGAGACCCACCCAGAACGTGATGAAGAGCACCTGCGGCGCTAGGTTCCGCTCCGCCGACGGCGGCCCGAAAGCACCCACAACGAGGACGAAGCAAGCAACTGCAAGGACGCAAAGGCGAACCAGCACACGCAGAACGGGCGCATCGACGATCGACTGCAGCCACGCCGGCACGGCTAGTCCGGCCGCGTTCCCGCGCAGCCGCGACCGCTGCCAGAAGCCGGCGAGAACGACGAAGGTGGCGATGACGACGAGCGCGCCGTTCACGACGAACAACTGCCGCGAGATCGGCAAGTCGTTTCGCGTGCTGAGTCCGTGCGCGAGGATGACGGGAGTGGCGGTGCCCATACTCAAGCGGAGCCGCCTGTGGCAACGGTGGCGGCGGCCTTTGTCGAGACCCGGCTCACGCCGTGACCTGCACGCGTGTGATGAGCTTGCCGGTCACGTGCTCCTCGACGTCGAACGATCCCGGCTGTTTGGCGGTCAGAAACACAGACGCCGTGTCCCCCGGCAACAGGTCCTTTTCGACGTTGAAACCGTGGGCGTGCACCGTCGCCGCCCTGTCGGTCGCGACTTGGAGCTCGATCGTCTGACCGACCTTCATATCGATCTTCGCGGGCCCGGCGATCTTCCCGTTCGCGATGGAGAACTGCACGCGCCGTGGCGCAGCCGACGTGGCGATCGACGTGGACGGGGACGCCGACACGGAGGGCGACGCCGTTCCGGTTGCTGCCGGAGTGAGTGCGGAAGTGCTCGCGGCGGTCGACGTCCCGGGAGCAGGGGCCGACGTGGTCGCCGTTCCAGCGGCGTCCTTGCCGGCGCAGCCGGTCAGAAGCGTTGCGAGCAGGGCGGGAACGGCCAGGAGCGAACGGCGACGCACGGTGGAGCCTTTCATCGGGACGGCAGGTGACACCGGACCAACGTAGCCAGCGATCATCCGCGTTCCCTGGGCGACTCCGGGAGTGCAACGGTCGCGAAGAACCACCCGTACCCCGGTCGCGCCGAATGCGCGTCCAGGGCCGCCTCCCACGATCGGGCGGCCTCGGCCGCGGCCGTGTCACGCCAGCGCGTGATGACCACCGCCCGGGCCTCGCCGCCGGCCGACTCGAAAAGTTCACCGCCGAGGAACCCGTCGCACGAGGTCAGTTCGTCCCACGTCGAGCGGACGATCGACCAGAAGGCCTCGACCCCCGCCGGTTCCAGCCGGGTCTCCCACATGCGCACAACACTCATGCGCGGGAGTCTCCTCGCGCGCGCCAGGGGCGCCCGGGGCAGGATGACAGTCATGACCTCGAGCCCGACACGACCGACTCCGGCCAGTACCACCTGGGCGCGTACCGCAGTCCTCGGTGGCGTGGTCGGGCCGGCCGCGTTCATCGCCGCGTGGGGCTTGCTGGGGGCAACGCGCGCCGGCTACGAACCGACGTCGGGCTACATCAGCGATCTCGCCGCCATCGGAGCCCCGACGCGCCCGTGGATGACTGCGGGTCTCGTCGTGTACGGCTTGGGGCTTCCCTTGTACGGCCTGGCGGCGCGTGCGTACGGCCGGCGGGGGATCGGCTCGTTGGCGATCGTGACGGGCCTGTCGACGCTGGGCGTTGCCGCCTTCCCGCTGGGGAGCGGCTCGTCGCAGGGCCACGTCATCGCGGCGGCCATCGGCTACGCGACGCTGGCCGCGATCCCCGTCGTCGGCGCTGTGCGACTGGCGCGCTGCGGACGGTTCGGGTGGGCGGTGCTGTCCGCGGCCGTCGGGCTCGCGTCCGCAGCGGCTCTCGTCGTGAGCACGAAGGGGGCGCATGCCGGGCTCTGGCAGCGC
>JAVEEB010000158.1 GCA_030840665.1 Frankiaceae bacterium
GCAGCACGGCCAGCAAAACGATGGAGCGGTCGACGGGCTCATCGGTCAACGCCGCAAGCGCGACGGCAGTGTCGACGGGCAACTCCCCCGTCTTCTGCAGCACATTCAGGCCGATCCCGATGACGACTGCGTCGTCCACGGTCTCCGCGAGCACACCCGCGATTTTCCGGTCGCGCGCGAGCACATCATTGGGCCACTTGAGAACGGCAGGCACGGCGTACCGGTCGGCCAGCGCATCGACGATCGCGAGCCCAGCCAGCAAGGGCAACAACGGAAGCGACGACGGAGCCAGCGGCGGCCGCAACAACACGCTGAACGTCAGCGCACTGCGCGGCGGCGCCGTCCACACCCGGTCCAGCCGGCCGCGGCCCGCGTCCTGCTCCTCGGCGGCGAGCACGAACCCCTCGGCCTCACCCGCGGCGGCGCGTGCGACGAGGTCGGTGTTCGTCGAACCGGTCCGCGCCACGACGTACAACTCGCGCCACAACTCGCTCGTGCGCTGCAACGCCTGTGTGATGCGGCGGCCGTCGAGAGGCGGCCTGTTGAGATCCCCGTACGACGACGACACGATCAGCCGGTGTTCTGCAGACCGGCGGCCACGCCGTTCACGGTGAGCAACACGAGCCGCTCGAGGCGCACCTTCTCGTCGGCGTCCACCTGCCCGCCGCGCAACGCGCGCAGGGCCCGCAACTGCAACTGGGACAGGGCATCCACGTACGGGTTACGCAGTTCGACAGCCCACGACAACACGTTCTTGTCCTGCAGGAGCCGGGTGTGCTCGGTGATGGCGAGCACGAAATGCGTCGTCCGGTCGAGCTCTTCCATGATGCGCTGCGCCAGGTCCGGGCGCTCCCCGAGCGCGAGGTATTCCGACGCGATCAACCGGTCCGTCTTGGCAAGACTCATCTCCGCGTTGTCGAGGATCGACCCGAACAGCGGCCACGTGCGGTACGCGTCGCGCAGTTGCTCGAGGCCACCGTCAGTCTCCGCAACCGCGGCGAGCCCGCTGCCCAAGCCGTACCATCCCGGCAGATTGCACCGGGTCTGCGCCCACGCGAACACCCACGGGATCGCCCGCAGGTCTTCAATTCTCTTGCTCGTTGTACGACGTGCCGGACGCGAACCGATCTGCAACGCGGACAACTCCTCGATGGGGCTCACCCGCTCGAAGTACGCCGCGAAATCCTCCGTGTCGACGAGTGCGCGGTAGGCGACCCGCGCCGCGTCCGCCAACTGCTGGGCGAGCCCGGCAAACGTGTCGGCCGCCGCGGAAGCACGACGCATCACGGCCGGCGTCGAGGCAAGCAGGACAGCCGACGTCACCTGCTCGAGGTGCCGCTGCGCGATCGGCAGGTTGCCGTACCGGGCGAAGATGACCTCGCCCTGCTCGGTGACCTTGAAGCGACCCGCCACGGACCCCGGCGCCTGCGAGAGCACCGCCCGGTTCGCCGGGCCACCGCCGCGACCGAGCGCCCCGCCGCGGCCGTGGAAAAGGGTGAGCGCGATGTGGTGACGCGTGGCCCAGTCGGCCAGCTTCGCCTGCGTGTCGTAGAGGGCGAGGGCGGCGCTCACCGGCCCGACGTCCTTCGCCGAGTCCGAATAGCCGATCATCACTTCCAGGCGCTGGTCGGCCGCGGCCAACTGCGAGCGCATGCAATCCAGTTGGAGGGATTCTTCAAGGACCACTGCGGCATTCGCCAGGTCCTCACCGGTCTCGAAGAGCGGCACCGCGTCGAGAGCGAGGCCCTCGGGCACCGCACAGCGAGCGAGCGCGTGCACCGTCGCGAGGTCGGCCGCGGAACGCGTGAAACTGACGATGTAGCTGTTGCAGGCGCCGGGCCCGTACTTGGCCATCAGGGCGCCGATCGCCCGGAACGTGGCGAGCACCTCGACGGTCTGCTCGGTCAGCGTCTCGGGCAGCGGCGCGCCGTCGCGCGCCACGGCATCCAGGGCGGCCAGGTCGCCCGAAACGGCCGGGTGGTCCGCGCCCAGGATGTCCGCGAGCGCTGCGCGGTGGACGGCGCTGTGCTGGCGAATCTCCAACTGGGCAAGGTGAAAGCCGAACGTTTCGGCCTGCCAGATCAGCTGCTGCAGCTCGCCGTACGCAACCCTGTCGGCACCGCCGTCGGCGAGCGAACACTGCACGAGCCGCAGGTCGTCGATCAGCTGTGACGGGTCCTGATACGCATGCTTCGCGTCGCCGAGGCGGGTGGCGACGATGCGCGCCACGATGAGCAGCATCTTCTGACGGTGCGACTCGTTCTGGGCCGTCCGCTCGAGCACATCGGACAACTGCGGGAAGTCCTGCGCGTCCCGGGCGATCGACGCGGCAAGCGCGGCGTCAACCGGCGTCGTGTCGTCGTCGAGCGTGAGCGATCGACCGATGCGCGTTGCGGCGTTCTCCAGGGCGCGCAACACATGGTCGGCCTGGATGCCCATAGCCTGCAGCGTCACCTCGGCCGTGACGTGCGGATTGCCGTCGCGGTCGCCGCCGACCCAGCTGCCGAAGCGCAGGAACGCCGGGATGGACGGAGCCGACCGGCCGACGGCCAACGGGTCGGCCGCGACGGCAGCCTCGACCGAGCGGTACACGCGCGGCACGACACGGAAAAGCGTCTCGTCGAACACCGCCATCGTGGCGCGCACCTCGTCGAGCGGACCCGGGCGCGATTGCCGCAGCTGTGCCGTACGCCAAAGGATCGAAATCTCTTCCGCAAGTCGGCGGTAAGCATCGTCGCGCTGCAGGGACCCGGCTTCGGGCTCGCCGTGGCGGTCGAGCTGTTCGGTGATGCGGGCGAGGGCCTCGACGACCGCCCGGCGCCGGGCCTCGGTGGGGTGCGCCGTCAGGACCGGGTGGACGACGAGCCCCGCCAGGTCCTCGGCGAGCGTGTCGGCGCCCTCCTCGGACACGATCGCGTCGACCGCCTGGCGCAGCGAGCCCATGTCGTACTCCCGGAGCTTGCGCACCCGGTGCTGCTCCTCGGCGAGATTCGCGAGGTGGAAGTAGACGGTGAACGCCCGCGCGACGACCTCCGCGCGATCCAGGTCGAACGACTCGACGACGTCGCGGACGGCCTGCTCCGCCTCCGTCGATGGGCTGTAGCGGGCCGCGATGACCGCCTGCCGCAGCCGCTCCACGTCCGCCAGCAGGTCCTCGCCGCCGTCCTCCACGAGGATGCGGCCGAGGAGCTCCCCGAGCAGGCGCACATCGGCCCGCAATCGCGGCGGGGTCTGGTCGCGCGCGCTGCGGCGGCCCGCGGAAACAACCGCCATATCGGTGTGCGTCGGTTCTGGGAGCAAAGCCACGAACGTGACCCTATCGACAGGCGCTGCCGGGCAACCCGTGCAGTGCCTGGCACAGACCCGTGGTGTGCCTGGGCGCGCACCCGTGCAGTATCTGCACACATGACGCCCGGCGAGGTCGACGCACTCCTGGCCGTCCCCGCGTTGCTCGCGGAGGCTCTCGCCACGCCACCGGGCGGCGAGCTCGCGGCGGGCACGCGACTGCGGACCCGCTTCGACCCGGCGCTGGTCGCCGCTGCTTTCGCGCAGGCCGAATTCCGCCGCCGGGGGCGCAGCAAGTTCACCCGCTCCGACGAGATGCTGTTCACCCGGGACGGCCTCGAACAGGCCTCCACGGAGCTCGTCGCCCGCCACCGGGCCTCCCGTCTCGCCGGGATCGGGCGAATCGCGGACCTGTGTTGCGGCATCGGGGGCGACCTCATCGCGCTCGCCGCCGGGCGGGAGGTGCTCGCTGTCGACCGGGACGCCACCCATCTGCGTCTCGCCCGACACAACGCCGAGGTGTACGAAGTCGGCGACGGCGTGACCTACCTCGACGCGGATGTGCGCGAGATCCCCCTGCCGGTCGAGGCCGTCTTCCTGGACCCGGCGCGCCGCTCCGGCGGGTCCCGCCTGGGCCCGACCGCCACCGAGCCGCCGCTCGACTGGGCGCTGGGCCTCGCCGCGCACCTGCCCACCGTCGTGAAAGCCGCGCCCGGGCTCCCCCACGGCGCGGTGCCACCGGGCTGGGAGACCGAATTCGTGTCGGTCGCCGGCGACCTGAAGGAGGCGTGCCTCTGGTCACCCCAGCTGGCGACGGCCGCCTCCCGGGCGACTCTGCTGCCGAGCGGCGCGACCCTGCTGCCCGCCCCGGGAGATCCGCTGCCGGTGGCCGCACCCGGGCCGTGGTTGCTCGACCCGGACCCGGCGGTCACCCGCGCGGGCCTCGTACAGGAGCTGGGCCGATCCCTCGGCGCGTGGCAGATCGACCCGCGCATCGCCTTCCTGTCGAGCGATGCGGCACTGCGGACCCCTTTCGGGCGTTGCCATCGTGTGATCTCCTCACTTCCCTTCCGCCTCAAGGACATTGCCGTGGGGGTTCGCGCCCACTCGATCGGCGCCCTCGACGTCCGCCGCCGCGGCCTGGCGGGGGATGTGGACGACATCCGGCGCCGGTTGCCGCTCGGTGGCCCGGTCCGCGCCACGCTGATGCTGACGCGTGTATCCGACCGCCCGTGGGCGATGCTGTGTGTCGACGACGATCACCCGAGTGAGTCCTCGACCTGGAAGGCCGACACACAATGAAGCGTCCCGCCGCAGTCGCTGGGCTCGCACTGGCGCTGGCGTTGTCCGCCGGACGGCCCGCTGTCGCCGCGTCGAGTGACGCCGCCGTTGCCGCCGCCGTCAAGGCGGTGCTCGCCGGCCAGCATGTCTACGCGAGCCCCGGTGCCCCCGCCATTCACACCTCAGCCCTGACGACGGCCATCGGATCCCAGCCCATCTGGGTCGTGGCGCGCGCGGCGTCCGGCACGAGTGGCAGCAGTTGGCTGGCCGATATCGCCACCCAGACGCGGGGCAACGGCACGTACGTCCTCCTCGACGGCGCGACGCTGAGCGCCTCGAGCAACACCCTCTCCGAGGCCGGGGTCGAGGCGGTGCGCGCCGCCGCGGTGAAAGCCCACCCGCAGGACGCCGTCGCCGCGCTGGACGAGTTCGTGCAGAAGCTGGCGTCGGGGGCTGTGACGCCGGCTCCGTCCACGACCTCCAACCCGGCCACGGCCCCTTCCCCGACCAGCACCGCCTCGTCGGTCTCCCCCCTCCTCCTCCTGCTCCTCATCCCGATCCTGGGCGGCGTCGCCTTCGCGGTGACGCGCGCCCGGCGCCGAACGGGGTAAGTGAGCAGTAGCGGCCTGTCCACGCCATGCCTTCGCCGTCGCCTTCGTCGTACCAAGGAGCACTGATGCGTCCCCTCCGCCTCGCCGTGACGTTCGCTGCGGTCGCCGCCGCGACCGCATTCGGCGCCACCCCGGCACTGGCTATCTCCCCCACCGACATCACGGCGGCCGTGACGGCGTTCCAGAGCGGTCAACGTGTCTTCGTCGCTCCGGGCGTCACGGCCGACTCCAACGCCATCAGCACGGCGATCGGGACGAACACGACGTTCATCGCAGTGTTTCCAACGACCGACAACACGAGCGTTTCCGCCTCCCAACTGACGGCTGCCGGACGCGACGGGATGTACATAGCGATCACCGAGAAGGCCAACGGCGATCAGCATGTGGAGGCCAAGGGGCTGAACGTCCGGAGCATCAACCTCAACGACGCGATCACCCGCGCCACTCAGGCGCACCACGGTGACCC
>JAVEEB010000226.1 GCA_030840665.1 Frankiaceae bacterium
CGAGCTGTCCTGATGGTAGGTGCCCGAACCCTGCTGGTCGGCCTTGTGGACGAGCACTCGGTACTCGCCGGCCCAGTACGCGGCCGACGCCTGCGCGCACGCGACGGCAGCGACCAGGGCCACGATCGCGCCCACCGTGCCCACTCTGAAAAGGCGACCCATGGCGGCGAGCGTACAGCGTCGCCCACTACCAGGCGGCGTTGAAGATCGGCTTCCGCCTCGAGGGCATGAACCGGGGGCCGGCAGCGGCGCTAGCCGAAGCCGAGCCCTGCGGCTGCGCGTGCGAGCCGGTCATCGAACGTGGCGATCTGCGTCGCGGCCGCATCCTCTGCGGCGAGGAGCACGCAACAGTCAGGTAGCTTGAAATTGGTTCGCGCACGGAGCGCCGCGAGCCGTGCCGGCGCATCCGTTCCGAGCGCGACGTCGTCGAGGACGAGGGTGGCGAGCGCGGTTGCGGCGACGGCGAGCCGATCCGTGCGGCCCGGCCCGACCAGCACCTCGGCCCGTGGTGATCGGGCCGCAGACGAAGGCCTCTTCCGCCATGGCCAGCAGCTTCTTCGCGTACGCACCTGCCTCAGCGGCCGCCTTGACGGCTTCTGCCTGACGCCATGGGCGGCGCAACGCGGCGGCGATCTCCGTCACGTCGTCGAGCGAGAGTCGGTCGCGAGCCGGTCCGCGATGTCTCAACAGAGACGAGGGCGCGGACCGGAGTCCGCGCCCTCGTCGTCTCGGAGCGCGTCGCTCACATCACCGCGAACATGAAGGCGCGCTTCACGGCGCCTCCTGGGGAATCGGTCGTGGTCGTGACGAACTCGACCGTGCTCGACTCGCTGCCCGAGCAATAGCCGTGCGGGCGAACGTCCTCGATCTGTGTGTTGAATGCCGTCGTCGTTCCGGTGCGGAGGTTGGGCGTGGCGATGGCGATCGCCGTGGACGCGTCGATCGACGGGTCGAGCTGGCTGCATGCGGCGGAGTTGCCGCCTCCGCCCTGGGTGATCCCGACGACGCCCTTCGTCGTCCCGGGCGCGAGGGCAAAGTTGCCCGACGAGTCGATGACGACCTCGCCGTAGGCGCGGGCACTGCCCGGAGCTCCCGGGTTGCCCTGCGGACCCTGGGGCCCCTGCGGGCCGGTGGCGCCGGCGGGCAGCTGGCCGGGCTTGAAGTCCACGGCGCGCAGTGACCGGTTCTTGACGTCGGCGCTGGTGAGCGAGCTGTTCTTGACGTCGCGGCCGGTCAGTGAGGAGTTGGCCACCTGCTTGCCGGTGATTTTGACCGCCGCATACGAGCTTCCCCCGAGCGCGACGAAGACGGCGACGGTCGCCATGACATTGGCGTACGTGAGGTGCTGCTTGAGTGGCACGTGCCGGACCCCCTGGGGCGCAGGCTTGGATGGACGAGCCACACTCCCATGCTCGACACCTCGGGAGCAAGTTTCCGGACGGACGTTCTCCCGGGGGGCGGCACATCGTGTTTCTGGGGATCGAGCGGCGGCTCGGAGGGGTCGACTGAGGTGCTGTGCGAATCCCACGCCGTCGACACCGCGCGGGGCACCACGCGGACGCGTGGTTCGAGGAGGGCTTCCGCGCGTGCCAAACGACGGGTACGTCCGTTCGACGCCCAGGACGCGCGTCGAGCTCACGCACTGTGAGCCGCGCCGCTACGCCAGACGACGAGTCGGGGGCGCGTCGCATCAGCGGCGTCCGGCGAGCGGCGTGAACCTCCCGGCTACACCTGGCGTAACGTCCCGTGTACCATCGTCCCATGGAGCGCCTGAACATCACGCTCGACGACGAGCAGGCAGAGAAGCTTTCTCGCCTCGCGGACCGGATGCATGTGCAGCCGGGAACGATCGCACGCTCCCTGCTCTCCAGCGCTCTTGACGAGACGGATGCGGATGCCCGGAACGTCGTGGCGCTGCTCGACGGGATCCCTGGCGCTCACGAACGTGCGCAACTTGGGCTCCGGCAGGCCAAGAGCGGCGAGACCGTGCCGCTCTCCGAGCTCTAGCTCGTGGCTCGGGTCGAGCTGGCGGCGGCCGCCGTCGAGGACCTCGACGAGCTGATCCGCACACACAGCCTGCCGCCGGACACACGTTCCCGCATCGCGCGGTCGCTGCGCGCCCTGGAGCGATTTTCCCTGCTCGGCCCTGCGCTCGAAGGACGATGGGACGGGCTCCGGTTCGTGCTCGGGCCGTGGCGCTGGCTCGTGATCGTCTACGTCTTCATCGAGGGCGAGGATCGGGTCGTGATTGTCACGCTTCAGGACGCGCGCTCCCCACCTCCGTGACACGACTCCGCTAGCCGGCGCTCAGGTCGGCGCTGCGTCCACGCGTGGAAGGCTCGGCAAGAGGCGCCGCAGCGCATCTCAAGAGTCGGCTTGCTGGCTGCGGTGTTCGCTGGGTGAACCCAGTGATCGTCGTGGGCGGAGTAGCCCAAGGGAGTTCATCGCGCAGAAGGCGTCGACTTCGTCCAGGGAGACCGGATCGCCGATTGGCTTCGGAGCCAGCGATGCGTGCTGCTGGCTGGCTGCGTCGCGCAGGTCGGAGCGGTTCTCGAGGAGCTCAAGCGCGCCGCCAAGTCGACCGGCATCGCCGAATCCTCGGC
>JAVEEB010000274.1 GCA_030840665.1 Frankiaceae bacterium
TCATGGCGCCGGCGTCGGGTGGTAGCGCAACTCACCGGCTTGGTTACGGAGCGTTAACTCGCCAGCTCTTGGAGCGACCTGATCGCCGCGCTGACGGACTCCAAGGCGCGACCCGGCCTCCCCGAGCGACCACGCACGGTAATCGCCGCCGCCGGCGTGCACCGGATTCGCCCGGTGTTCGGCCGGATAGAGCCTCGACGTATCGACAATCGTCGAACGTTGTGGGAGCGCGCACTTGCTGCAAGGAAGTTCGTCTACCGCCTTGCCGAACGCAAAAATGTGACAGTGATGGGCACTTGTTAGCGCATACGGATGAATATCGTTGGCAGTATCTTGTGATGCTGGGACTTCCGGCCTATGGTCGCCCTCGTTACAGCCCGCTGAACGCCAGATGGTCCGGAGGTTTCCGGATCCTCACTCCTGACTACAGCGTGCGACCCTTGCCGAGGAAGAGAGTCCTTAGATGTCACGGAGCTTCATGCGCGGCGAACCCGCCCGCGCCGGTGCAATTTCGAAGCGGAGCGCGGTCATCGCATCGTCGACGGCCGTCGCCGTCGCGCTCAGCCTGGCGACGGGCTCAGGCTCGGCCTTCGCGGCCCCCGTTGGCCCCGCCGTCACCCGCGCAGCGCTCGACCCCGCGCTGGTCGTCGGCCGTGGCGCCAGCGTCAACTTCGTCGAGCAGGAGGCCGAGAAGGCCACCACCAACGGGTCGATCATCGCCCCCGACCGCACGGCGTACACCGTCGCCTCCGAGGCCTCCGGCCGCAGCGCCGTGAAGCTGACGGCAGGGCAGTACATCGAGTTCGTCCTGCCGCGCGAAACCAACGCGATCACCGTGCGCTACAGCCTCCCCGACGCGCCGACCGGCGGCGGCATCACGTCGCCGCTGACCGTCAGCGTCGGCGGCAAGGGCACCAAGACCATGATGCTCACGTCGCAGTACTCCTGGCTGTACAACCAGTACCCCTTCTCCAACGACCCGACCGCCGGCCCGCTGCACTTGGACTGGTGGCTGACGGAATGCAGCTGCGTGCCTGCGTTCACCACGCCGACCCCGACGTTCGCGACGCCGTTCCGGCCGTTCCACGTCTTCGACGAGCAGCGCCTCGCCCTCGGCAAGACGTACGACGCCGGCCAGAAGATCCGCCTGGCCGTCCCGGCCGGCGCTGCGGCGACGACCATCGACCTCATTGACACCGAGAAGCTCGCCGAGCCCGCCGAAAGGCCCGAAAACGCGGTGAGCATCGTGCAGTTCGGCGCCAAGGCGGACGGTTCGACGGACGCTGCACCCGCCATCGACGCGGCCATCGCCTACGCGAAGGCGCACAACAAGACGGTGTGGATTCCGAGGGGCACCTTCCAGGTCAACCGTCACATCGTCGTCGACAACGTGACGGTGCAGGGTGCCGGCAACTGGTACAGCATCATCAAGGGCACCCAGCAGACCCTCTCGACGCCGGCACCGGACAACTCGATCCACACGGGCCCTGGCTTCTACGGCAAGTACGCGACCGACGGTGGCAGCAGCAACGTCCACCTCTCCGGCTTCGCGATCGAGGGCGACGTGCGCGACCGTGTCGACACCGACCAGGTGAACGGCATCGGCGGCGCACTCAACAACTCCACGGTCGACGGCCTGTACATCCACCACACGAAGGTCGGCCTCTGGCTCGACGGCCCGATGACCAACTTCTCGGCCACCAACAACATCGTGGTCGACCAGATCGCGGACGGCATCAACTTCCACCAGGGCGTCACCAACTCCACCGCGTCGAACAACTTCTTCCGCAACACGGGCGACGACGGCATGGCGATGTGGTCGGAGAAGGTCAGCGGCAACGCAGCGATCGTCAACGCCAACAACGTGTTCGACCAGAACACGGTGCAGACGCCGACCCTCGCGAACGGCATCGCCATCTACGGCGGCACGGACAACACCGTCTCCAACAACCTCGTGGCTGACCCGATCCGTGAGGGCAGTGGCCTGCACATCGGCTCGCGCTTCGGTTCCACGCCGTTCGCCGGCTACCTGCACTTCACCAACAACACCACAGTGCGGGCGGCACCGTTCGAGCTCAACTGGCACATCGGCCTCGGCTCGATCTGGATCTACGCGCTCGAGAGCAGCATCAACGCCGACATCCAGATCACCGGCGACAACTACCTCGACAGCACGTACAACGCGATCATGCTCGTCGTGGACTGGCCGGTGAAGGACCTCTACACCGTCACCAACGTCCACTTCAAGGACGTGCACGTCGACGGCACCGGCACCTCGGTGCTCAGCGCACGCGTCGGCGGTTCGGCCTCGTTCGAGAACGTCGACGCCCGCAACGTCGGCGCGCCGACCCCGTGGCCGGGTGACACCCGCAACCTGTTCGTCAACAACTGCGGGGCGTTCAACTGGGACTGGGCCCACGGTTCCGAGTTCTCCATCATTCGGATCGGCACCAGCAACGATTACTTCACGGGCTGGCAGACCACCTGGCTGCCGGACTGGCTGATGCCGAACCTCATCACGTGCAACGACCAACCTCCGGTCAATGCACCGCCCGCACCGTCTGCTTGGTGACTCACATCACCTGAGCACGACGCGATGCGCGCGTGTGTCCAGGACCGGGGGAGTGGACGCCCCCGGTCCCGACTCACGCGCCAAGTACTCACGCGCTAAGTAACAGTGACGATGCACGTGGGAGAGCCCGCTGCCAGGCGACCGGACGCGCCGACCGGCAGCGGGCTCTTCCTGTTCAGGGCCAGCACCGTCACCTCGTGCGACCGTTCGTTCGCCACGACGACGTCGTCGCCCACGATGGCGAAGTGGCGCGGCCACGCCCCACCGGTTGCGGTCTCGCCGACGTACTCCGGCCGGCCCTCGCCGTCCACCCGCAGCACGCCGATCGTGTCGGCGCCACGGTTGCCGACGTACAAATGGCCTTTGAAAAGAACGATGTGCGACGGGTACGACGTGCCACTGAACGACGTGGTCGGCGCCGACCCCAGCTCCGACCACTCACCGCCGGCCGAGACCCGGAACGCTGTGACGCGGCCGTCGAGTTCGCCGACGACGAAGCGAAGCGTGCCGTCGACAACCTGGTGTCGCGGGCCGGTGCCGGGGCGGAGCACGACGTCGCCCGACGGGGCAGCCACCCAGGTCGAACCCTCGAGAACGTAACGGTGGATGCGATCTGCGCCGAGGTCGGTGACCGTCAGCAGCTCGTCGTCGAAGGTCACCTGGTGGCAGTGCGGACCGGCCTGACGGTCTGCCACGGGCCCGTTGCCGTCGTGGCGCATCAGTTGCCCGTCGCCGGTGGGGAGACCCTGCTCATCAAGGGCAAAGGCGACCAGGCTGCCGTCCTTGTAGTTGGCGACCGCCACCCAGCGCGAGTCCGGGGAGATCGCGACGTGGCACGGCTCCCCGCCCTGGGTCGGGCGGTCGTCCACAACGGTCAGGGCCCCGTCGCCCTCCCGGCGCAGGCTCACGAGGCGCCCGTGCTCGAGCTCGGAGACGGCGTACACGATCGGCAGGTGGGGATGCACGGCGAGGAACGAGGGGCTGATCACCGTCCCCATACCGCTGGCAGCGGCGATGGCGCCGCTGACCGCTCCCGTCGTGATGCCGTCGCCCTGACCGGCGGGCGGCGTGTAACAACCGATGAGGATGTCCGGCAACTGCGTCTCCTGTCCTAGGCGATGAGCCTCTCGACGGTACGCGCAGCAGCCGGAGGCCCGTCAGGGTGCGAACAGGCCGCCGTCCGTGCCGCGGACACCGACGGTCCACCGCTCGAACAAGAACCGCGACGGCGGGAAGCGCTTCGCGGCCTCCTCGTCGATGTCGATCCCCCAGCCGGGCTCGTCGGACGGCGCGAGGTGCCCGTTGACGACCAT
>JAVEEB010000299.1 GCA_030840665.1 Frankiaceae bacterium
GACCGTCGCCCCGGTGCCCAGGTCGCGGATCTGCTCGAGGAACAGCGTGACCGTCATGCCGATCGCGACGATGCCGAAGTCGGCGGGCACCAGCAGGTGCGCCAGGAGGATGTTGGCGGCGAAACGCAGGGCCTGGGTCGCGACCTGGGAGATCGCCATCCACCGGGCCCCCTGGACGACGGCGTCGGAGAGCGAAGCGTCCGCGGGGGGCTGATGTGGGGGCGACGAAGCGGTTGCGGCCGCCGTCGCGGGCGTCTTCACTTCGTTTGCGGGCACGTCCTGGTGATAGCCGCTGACGTTCGGCATGTGGGCGGCCCTCCTTGGCGCACCGCAGTCTACTGGGTCGGCTGCGCGACCGATACGTGATCGCGGCACCCGATCCGAGGCGCAGCTGGTGCCGCGATGAGCGGAATGCGATACGACAGGGTTTGCCTGCTGCGAAGCTTCAGGGCCGCTATGCGTCCGGATCGGGCGATAGTGTTTGCGGAGCCGGCGGTTGCCGCGTACTTCGAACGCTAGGGGATCTCATGCACGAGGCGCCGGTCGACGCTGGCTTGCCACCCGCGCGCGTAGCCGACGAGGGGACGCGCACTGCTTACTGGGCCGCCGTGCAGCCGCAGTTGACGAGCGAGCTGTCCCTGCCGACTGACCGCGTCCGCACCGCCGACTCCCCGCTCTCGCGATCTGCGCACGGGTTCGTCCTCCCGGCCAACGCCCCCGATGACGTGCTGATCGCCGCCTGGGTGACAACGCTTGCCCGCGTGAGCGGGCAGTACGAACTGACGGTCGGCCTTCCGGCCGCCGACCCGGACACGCTGGTGCCGGTTCCGGTCGTGCTGGACCCGACGACGTCGTACGAGGTTGTCCTTGGCGCTATTTCCGCCCTGCATGCCGCAGCCGCCGCGCATGCGCCCGCCCCGACGATGGCCGAGGCAGCGTTCCGCGTCGCGGTTGCGCGGAAGCGGGACGCGGAGGGCGCGCACGGCGCCGAGCTCGTCCTGGTGCTCGACGCCGACGATCCGGCGATCGAGCACACGGCGATCTTCGACGCGGCGTCGATCGCCGACCTCGAACACCAATGGCGCCTCACCGTGGAGGCCGCGACCGCCGACCCCGCCGCGACGATCGACGCCATCGATCTGACGAGCGATGACGCCCGCGCGGTCACCCGGACGTGGGGCACCGGCCCCGTCGACGAGGTCCCGGCCTGGACGGTACCGAGCGAGTTTGCGCGTCGCCGCGACGAGCAGCCGACCCGGCCCGCCGTGCGTTCCGGCGACGTCACCCTGTCGTACGACCAGCTGGCAGATCGCGTGAACCGCATCGCCAACGTGTTGCGCGGCCTCGGCGCGCAGCGCGGCACGCGCATCGCGGTGTGCCTCGACCGTACGACCGACATGCTGGCGTCGCTGCTCGGCGTCCTCGCGACGGGCGCGGCCTACGTGCCGGTGGACCCTGCGTACCCGGCGGACCGCGTCGACTACATGCTCACCGACGCGGACGTGACGGCGGTCATCACGACGAGCGACCTGGCCGCCAACCTGCCGGAGACGACCGCGCACGTCGTCACCCTCGACACCGACCGCTGGCGGGACGCGCTCGCCGAGGCGCCGGCCACGGCCCCGGCCGACGGACCCCGCCACGAGGACACCGCATACGTCATCTACACGTCGGGCTCGACGGGCAAGCCGAAGGGCGTCATGGTGCCGCACGGCGCGCTGACCAACTTCCTCGAGTCGGTGCGCCGCGAGCCGGGCATGACCGCCGACGACACGCTGCTGGCCGTCACTACCCTCTCGTTCGACATTGCGGGGCTCGAGTTCTACCTGCCGCTGGTGGTCGGCGGCATCGTGGTGCTGGCGACGCAGGACGAGACGCGCGACCCCGCCTCGCTCGTCAAGCTGCTCGATGAGCACGAGGTCGACATCATGCAGGCGACGCCCGCGACGTGGCGGATGCTCATCGACTGGGGGTGGGAGGGCAAGGCCGACCTGCTCGTGTTGTGCGGCGGCGAGGCACTGCCGCCGTCGCTCGCCGACTCGCTGATCCCGCGTTGCGCGCAGCTGTGGAACATGTACGGCCCGACCGAGACGACGATCTGGTCCAGCTTGTGCAGGCTCGAGCAGCCCGGCGAGATGCCGACGCTCGGGCACGGCTTCCTCAACACCACGCTGCATGTCGTGGACTCGCGCGTGCGCGAAGTGCCCATCGGGGTCGCCGGTGAGCTGCTGATCGGCGGCGCCGGCCTGGCGCAGGGTTACCGCGGCCGGCCCGACCTCACCGAGGAGAAGTTCCTGCCGAACCCCTTCGCGGGCTTCCCGGAGGCCGGGGAGCGCGTCTACCGCACCGGCGACCTGGTGCGCTGGCGTCGCGACGGGCGGCTCGAGTTCCTCGGCCGGATCGACAACCAGGTCAAGGTGCGGGGCTTCCGTATCGAGCTCGGGGAGATCGAGACCATCCTCGACGCGCACACCGACATCGCCGAGGCGGTGGTCATCGTCCGCGAGGACGCGTCGGGTGACAAACAACTCGTCGGGTACGTGGTGCGGCAGCCCGGCTCGTCGATCAGCTCCAGCGACCTGCGCCGGCACGTGGCCGCGAGTCTGCCGGCGTACATGGTCCCCGCCGCGGTCGTCATCCTCGATGCCTTCCCGCGCACCCCCAACGGCAAGACCGACCGCAAGTCGCTGCCCGCCCCCGACGCCTCCGCGATGGTGCGCGATGACGTGGTCGCTCCGCGCGACGAGCTCGAGGCCCGCCTGGTGGCCGTGTGGGAAGAGGTCCTGGGCATCCGGCCGATCGGGGTGACCGACAACTTCTTCGACCTCGGCGTCGACTCGCTGACGGCCGCCCGCCTGTTCGCACGGGTCGAGCGGGACTTCGGCACCAAGCTCCCGTTGGCGCCCGTCTTCCGGGCCCCGACCGTGAGCGCGCTTGCCAACCTGCTGCGCGGTGATGAGGCGGCGGACACGCGCCGCTGGAGTTCGCTCGTGCCCATGCAGCCGAAGGGGTCGGCTCCGCCCATCTTCGGTGTGCACGGCGGCGCCGGCACGATCCTGCTCTACCAGCAGCTGGCCCGTCAGCTGGGCGACGACCAGCCGTTCTACGGCTTCCAGAGCGCCGGCCTGTACGGCGGGGACGCGCCCGATGTGACGGTCGAGGACATGGCCGACCGCTACATCGGCGAGATGCGCCAGATCCAGCCCAAGGGGCCGTACACCTTGCTGGGCTACTGTTTCGGCGCGCTCGTGGCCGAGGAGATGGCCCTGCGCCTCGTCGACCAAGGGGAAGAGATCAATTTCGTCGGCACGCTGAACGGGCCGTCGATCAGCTACATCGACGAGTTCGGCGGCGAGATCCCGCCGGACCGCGACCCGCCCCCGACGAAGGTCGACAAGCTGCGGGCGGCGGCCTCACGCGGTCCCTTCGCGGTCAGCTATTTTCTCGCCCGCAGTGCCTTCCGTCGCCTCCGCAAACCCCTGCAGCGGCGGTGGCGCCGGTGGCAATATCACCGTGTCCTGGCGGCAAGAAAACCGTTGCCGGACTGGATGCGCGAGAACCTGTATTTCCAGCGCATCAGCATGGGCGCACAGGACAACTATCGGCCCCGCCGCGGGTCGTTCCCCGTCGCTGTTTTCCATGCCCCGGATCTCTACCACCACGACGACCTAGGCTGGTCGCAGCACACCGACGGGCCTGTCTGGGCGTACACGGTGCCCGGGGAGGGGCAGGACGTCCCCCGCAGCACAATGCGCGATCCATATGCCGCATACATCGCGGATCGCATGCGTGAATTACTGCACTCGATCGCCCAAACGGAGTAATTTTGACGGAGTTTCCTCCGGTACGATTGGCGCTCCAAGATCGCCAGCGGGGGAAGGCTTCTCCGCTATTACCGTGAGGTATTTCGTGCACGCGTTGAATACTCCGGACGAGAAAATGCGGCGTCGGCCGTGGCGCGGCGTCCCTGCCCGCGCAGCGGCGGTCGTGGCAATAGCGGCGCTGTTCGTGCCGACCTCGTTGACGTCCACGGCCAGCGCGGTGACGCCGCCGGCCGTCGTCGGCGTGCCCGGCGCGACCTCCGCGACCGGTGCGGCCGCCAATACGTCGTCGTTCACGACGCCTGGTTTCGGTGTGACGATCCCTGTCGGTGACACTGTGTTCGTGCTCGTCACGGAACGACACCTGAGCGGCGCCCCGGTGTTCTCCTCGGTCACGGACAGCGTGGGCAATGCCTACGTCCGCGACGGCACGGGTGGCAACGCAACGTCCCCGCTCTACCTCCTGCGCGGCAACGTGACCCACGCGATCAGCGCGTCGACGACAATCACCGTGGCCTTCTCCGGCACCAACAAGTGTGACGAGATTGCCGTCGTGGTCGCCCGCGTCGCCGGCACTGCGGCGCGTGACGGAGCCAACCCCGTCGCGACGTCCGTCACGTCGAGCCAAACCGTGCACTCCGTCACGGTCACCGCACCGCATGTGGGTGACCTGCTCTTCGGTGGCGACTCGATGAGCGGCACCGGCGGCTTGCCGGTCACCGTCGGCGGCAATTCCTTCTCCGCCGC
>JAVEEB010000321.1 GCA_030840665.1 Frankiaceae bacterium
GGCCCAGCACGGCGCGGGTCGCTGCCGCCTCGTCGCCGCCCGCCGCCAGCGGTGACTTGGTCAGCTCGATGTACCAGTCGAACACCTCGTCCCACGCGAAGTGGAAGAGCAGGTCCGCGACTCGGGCGAATTCGTAGCGCTCATAGAGGTCGTCGGCCTGGGCGATGACGGCATTCAGCCGCGACAGGATCCAGCGATCGGCGACGCCGAGTCCGGACAAGGGGGGCACCGGCTTGGTGGCGTCGGCGCCGTTCATCGCTGCAAAGCGAGTGGCGTTCCAGATCTTCGTGATGAAGTTGCGCGAGCCCTGGACCCAGTCTTCGCCGATCGGCACGTCGGTGCCGGGGTTGGCGCCCTTCGCGAGGGTGAACCGCAGCGCGTCCGCGCCGTACTTGTCGATCCAGTCGAGCGGGTCGACGACGTTGCCCTTGGACTTCGACATCTTCTTGCCGTTTTGGTCGCGGATGAGGCCGGTGACGGCGACGTGCGTGAAGGGCACTTCCTTCATGGCGTACGAGGCGAACATCATCATGCGAGCGACCCAGAAGAAGATGATGTCGTACCCGGTGACCAACACCGACGTGGGATAGAACACGTCGAGATCGGCGGTCTGCTCCGGCCAACCCAACGTCGAGAACGGCCAGAGGCCGGACGAGAACCACGTGTCGAGCACATCGTTGTCTTGTGTGAGCTCAGTTTTTCCGCACTCGCCGCACGCGGTCGGATCGTCCATGCCCGCGGGCACCGTCACGTGGCCGTCCGGGCAGTACCACACCGGGATGCGGTGCCCCCACCACAACTGGCGGCTGATGCACCAGTCGTGCAGGTTGTCGACCCACGCGAAATAGCGATCGGCCATCTCCGCAGGGACGAACTCAGTGCGTCCCTCGCGGACGAAGTCGCCGGCGGCTTGCGCCAACGGCGCGACGCTGACGTACCACTGCAGGGACAGCCGCGGCTCGACGACGGTGCCGCAGCGCGAGCAATGCCCGACCGCGTGCACGTACGGCCGCTTCTCCGCGACGATCAAACCCAAGGCACGCAAGGCTTCCGTGACGGCCGTGCGCGCGACGAAGCGGTCCATCCCGAAGAACGGCCCGGGGACGCTGATCCGCGCTTCGTCGTCCATGACGCTGATCGACGGGAGGTTGTGCCGCTGCGCGATCGCGAAGTCGTTCGGGTCATGGGCGGGCGTCACCTTCACCGCCCCGGTGCCGAACTCCGGGTCAACATGCTCATCGCCGACGATGAGGATCTGGCGGCCGGTGAGCGGCAATTCGATCGTCGTACCGATCAAATTCTTGTAGCGCTCGTCTGTTGGATGCACCGCCACGGCAGTGTCGCCGAGCATCGTCTCGACGCGGGTGGTCGCGACGGTCACCGGGCCGTACGAGATCGAGACCAGCTCGCCGTCGTCGTCCGAGTGCTCCACCTCGATGTCCGACAGGGCGGTGAGGCAACGCGGGCACCAGTTCGTGATGCGGTTGGCGCGGTAGATGAGGCCGTCCGCGTACATGCGACCGAACATCACCCGGACGGCGTTGGACAGGCCCTCGTCCATCGTGAAACGCAACCGGTCCCAGTCGACACCGTCTCCGAGCCGGCGCATCTGACCCAGGATGCGGCCCCCGTACTCGGCCTTCCACTCCCACACCCGCTCGACGAACGCCTCGCGGCCGAGATCGTGCCGCGTCAGGCCCTCCTTGTCGGCGAGCTCCTTCTCCACGGCGTTCTGCGTGGCGATACCCGCGTGGTCGGTGCCCGGCAGCCAGAGGGTGTTGAAGCCCTGCATGCGCTTGCGCCGCGTCAACGCGTCCATCAACGTGTGCTGGAACGCGTGGCCCATGTGGAGCTGACCGGTGACGTTGGGGGGCGGGATGACGATCGTGTACGGCGGCTTGCCACCACTCGTCGTCGCCTCGGCGGTCGCATGGAAGTAACCGGCGGCCACCCACTGCTCGTAGAGGCGGGGCTCGGCTGCGGCGGCGTCAAAAGACGTGGGGAGTTCGGTAGTCACGCGGTGAGTCTAGTGAGCGCCGCCCGGGTGCCGGCCAGGCGTTTCCGGTGCGCCCAGCGATCTTCCGGCCTGGACCCTGGTCGAAGCGGGCCGCGCACGACAGAATCCGACGAACCCGCCCTTCTAGGAGACGCCCCATGTCCAGCCCTGCCCGCTCGTTGCACGTGACCGTCGCCGCCTACACCGCCCTCGCCCTGGCACTCGCCGGCACCGCCGCCTCGTCGGCGCCCGTCAGCGCCTCCACCCGGACGGCCAGCGCGATCACCGGCGCGGGTATCACGGACGGCACCGTCACCGGGGCCGACCTGAAGGACGGCTCGCTCACGGGCGCCGACATCAAGGACAGCTCCCTCACGGGCGCCGACATCAAGGACAGCTCGCTCACGGGCGCCGACATCAAGAACAGCTCCCTCACCGGCGCGGACGTCAAGGACGGCTCGCTGACGGGCGCCGACATCAAGAAGGGCTCGATCCCGGCCGACCGAGTCGCCGGGGGCCTGCCGGGCACCGCAACCGGCTACACCAAGGCCGAGAGCGACAGCCTGTATCTGCTGAAGACCGGCAAAGCCGCGGACGCCAACACCATTGATGGCATCGACTCGTCCGCGCTTGCGCAGGGGAACGTCACCACCACGTCGTCGCAGACGATCGTCCCCGTCGGCACCACCGTCCACTTGATGACGGTGCCCGGGTGGGCATCCGTCGATTCCCTGAACTGCTCAACCAGCGTGGCGAACGCCAGCGTGGTCATCACGAGCCCGACGACCGTGAACGTCTGGACCGAGTCGTCCACCAACGCCGCCGGCAGCTTCCTCGCGGGCTTGGTCAGCGCCGGGACACCGCTCGGCAAGAACGGCTGGGCCAAGTTCACGATCGGCCAGGTCGCCGGGATCGGTGACACGTCCGGTAGCGCGGTCATCGAGATCCACACGGCCTCGACGACCTCCGGCTGCCGCTTCATCGTGACCGCTCAAATCACGCACTGACGGTTTGGGCACGCAACCCTTTGTCGTGGCGGCCACCTAAGATCACCCGGGTACGGCTGCCGAGGGGAGCGACGCATGGCTGCGGCAATTGAGGTCACCGACCTCGTCAAGACGTTCAAGGGTGGAGTGAAGGCGCTGACCGGCGTCTCGTTCGCCGTCGAGCCAGGCACCGTCTTCGGGCTCCTGGGCCCGAACGGGGCGGGCAAGACGACCGCCGTGCGCATCCTCACGACGGTTCTGCGGCCGGACGCCGGGCACGCCACTGTGCTCGGCCGCGACGTCGTGCGGGAGCCGGACGCCGTCCGCAGCCTGATCGGCCTGGCCGGGCAGAACGCGGCGGTCGACGAGATCCTCACCGGCCGCGAGAACCTGCAGATGATCGCCCGGCTGAATCACCTGCCCCTGGACTTCGCGCGCTCTCGGGCCGTTGAACTCCTGCGCCAGTTCGACCTGACCGAGGCGGGCGACCGGATCCTCAAGACGTACTCCGGTGGCATGCGGCGCCGGCTCGACCTCGCGGCCGCGCTCGTCTCCCGGCCGCAGGTGCTCTTCCTCGACGAGCCCACCACCGGCCTCGACCCCCAGAGCCGCCTGGGCCTCTGGCAGGTCATCGAGGAGCTCGTCAGCGAGGGCACGACAGTGCTGCTCACGACGCAGTACCTCGAGGAGGCCGACCGCCTCGCCAGTCAGCTCGTCGTCATCGACCACGGCGGGGTCATCTCGACCGGCACCCCGTCGGAGCTGAAGGCGCGGCTCGGGGCGACGGTCATCCATGTCGCCTTCCATGACGCGCAGTCGGCGCAAACAGCGGCAGGGGTGCTGACGGGGGTGGGCAACGGGGCGCCGCGCATCGACGGCAATGCGGTCGAGATCAACGTCGAGCAGGGTCCCAAGACCGCCATGGAGGCGCTCCGGCTCCTCGACCAGTCCGGCCTCGAGGCGACGGAGTTCGCGTTGCGCGAGCCGAGTCTCGACGACGTCTTCCTCGCCCTCACGGGCCGCAAGGCCGAGGCCTCTGCCGACGACGACGCCACGCCCACGAAACGTCGCGGCCGTGGCAAGAAGGAGAAGTCATGACCGCGCCGGCCGTGCCGACGATCGCGCCGCTCTCGCGTAGCAAGTTGGCGTGGGCCGTCTCCGACGGCGTCGCGATGACGAAGCGCACGCTCATCGCGTACACGCGTATTCCTGAAGCACTGTTCTTCACGCTGGTACAGCCGTTGATGTTCGTGCTGCTGTTCCGCTACGTCTTCGGCGGGGCGATCCACCCCGGGGGCGGGTTGCAGTACGTCGACATCCTCATCCCCGGAATCTTCGTGCAGACACTGGTTTTCGGCGCCGTCGGCACGGCCATCGGCCTGTCCGAGGACCTGCACAAGGGAGTCATCGACCGCTTCCGCGCGTTGCCGATGGCGCGCTCCGCGGTGCTGGCCGGCCGCACGACCGGCGACCTCGTCAAGAACGTCCCTGTCGCCATCGTCATCTTCCTGATGGGCTTGCTCGTCGGGTTCCGCCCGCACGGCAGCATCGTCAACATCGTGCTCGCGACGTTGCTGCTGCTCTTCTTTTCGTACGCGATCTCCTGGGGCTTCGCCATCATCGGACTCACCGCCCCCAACTCGGAAACGGCGCAGCTCATGTCGTTCCCGTTGCTGTTTCCGTTGACGTTCGCCTCCGGCGCGTTTGCGCCGACGGAGACGATGCCGTCATGGCTGCGCGGGTTCGCCGACCACCAGCCGGTGGGCGCCCTCGTGCACTCGACCCGTTCGCTGATGCTCGGGCAGCCGGTCGGCAGCTACGTGTGGGAATCCCTCGCCTGGTCCGTCGCCCTGCTGGCCATTTTCAGCACGATCGCGGTCCGCAGCTACCGCAAGATCGCCTAAGCTTCACGGCGAGCTGTCGACAGCCGGGAGGGGGTGAGACGGTTGCCGTTCGCGCGCGTGAACCTGGCTGCGGAGTGGCGGGCGGACGTCCAGGCGGCGAAGGTCGAGCTGGAGGCGACGGAGGCCCAGGCCTTCGTGCTGGCAAGCCACGCGCTCGCCTGGAGGCTGACCCGCTTCGTGCTCCCGTGCGTGTTGGCGGTGGCCGCGGTGCTGGTCGTCCGAGGGGACGCGCGGCCGGCTGCGCTGTTACTCGCCGGCGCCATCGGCATCCTCGTCCCGCAGGCCCTGGCCTTCCTCCTGACGTTCCCGGTCAACTGCGTAGCCACGTCGCAAACATGGCGACGGGGCTCGCAGACGGCTCAGGTGCGCTTCGGCGTGACCGGCTTCGTCTACAACTACTACGGCTGGCGGTACGCCTACCGAGGCCGGCAGCGACCCTGGGGCGCGATGACCCGGCAAGAGCAGGCGTTCTCGAACCCGACACGCGCCGGCGTACCTCCCACCGGCGGCGCCTGAGGCCCGCGTGGGCGTGGGTCAGTACTTGCCGGTCAACTTCTTCTTGACCCGCATGACGCGAAGGATGACCGCCAGGATCCCGTGGGGCCCGTACGGCTCGAACGCCTGCAGCCGCGTCAGCAGCCC
>JAVEEB010000361.1 GCA_030840665.1 Frankiaceae bacterium
CTGGCGACGAAGGCCCTCGTGCTGGCGCCCGATCTGAGTGCCGCCGACGAGTCGCGCTGGCCCGCCTTCAGCCAGGCGGTGCTGGCGCACGACGTGCACGCGGTCTTCGCTTCTCCAGTGGTGATCGCGGCGAGTTCCGTGGCCGCGCTCGACCTCTTCCGGCACCGACCTGGCCGGCTGACCCCCGAGGCGGTCGCCGCATTCGGCCACGCGGCGTCACTGGCCGCCTTCCCGCTGCTCGACCTGATGACCGCCAGCAATTGGTCCACCGGCGTCGACGTGGCCAACGACGCCGACTGGACTTCCCTCGGCTCGCTGGAACGGGTCGAGGTCTACCAGGCCACAGGTATGGTCATGGACCAGCTCAACGTTAGTCCGGGCGAGGCGCTCGCGCGCCTACGAGCCCATGCCTTCGCGGCGAACCGCACGGCGAGCGAGATCGCCTGGGACGTGGTCCGGCGCGTTCTGACCTTCGAAGAAAACCCGAGTGGAGCGACGCCATGAGCCCGACGCGGGAACGGGAAATCATCGCTGCATTCGTGTCGCTCGCCACGAGCCTGGCGGACGGGGACGACGTGGTCGAGTTGCTGACCGGCCTGACCACCGACTGCGTGCGCCTCCTCGATGTCACGGCTGCCGGCTTGTTACTTGCGGACACCAACGGCGTGTTGCACCTCGTGGCGGCGTCCTCGGAAGAAGCCACGACGTTGGAGCTCTTCCAACTGCAACGCGCAGAGGGTCCTTGTCTGGACTGCTATCACTCGGGGGACGCGGTCTCCGCTCCGGACCTGAGCGATACCACGCATCGATGGCCGCACTTCGCTCTCGCGGCCGAGCGCGCCGGGTATGCGTCCGTACACGCGGTGCCGTTGCGGCTGCGCGATCGGGTCTTGGGCGCGCTGAACTTGTTCGGCGCGGAGGCCGGCCCGCTCGGCACGGCCGACCTGGAGCTCGCTCAAGCGCTCGCGCACGTGGCGAGCGTCGCGCTCGTGCAGGAGAAAGCGGCGGCGGACAAGGACCTCATCGTCTCGCAGCTCAACACTGCCCTTACGTCCCGCATCGTTCTCGAACAGGCGAAGGGTGTGTTGGCGCACCGCGGCGACCTCGACATGGAGGAGGCGTTCGCTGTCCTGCGCGGATACGCACGCGACTGCAACGAACGTCTGACGGACGTTGCGGGGGCGATCGTCGCCCGCACTCTGTCGCCGAACGTCATCCTCGAGCACGCCGCGGAGCGCGCTCATAGGCGCACTCCACGGCAATCGCCGAAACCGTGACAGTGGCCTAACTGATCGTTACGCTCAAGTAGTAGTCGTCAGGCCGCACCACCTGCTCCAGAACACCGGCAGCCGTCATAAGCGCTGACCGAGGGGAAGCACAATGCACGACGCCGACGGGTTTTTTGCTGATGGGAACGTGCTGGGGGCCACATCAGGGCCCATCCGGCATGGGCTCGCCGTCCACGGAGAGCTCGACATCGCGACACTCCCCCTGCTGGAGCTTGCGTTCACCGAGCCCGAGTGCGATCCCGAGCGGGACTTCGTTCTCGACTTGCGAGCGATGACTTTTGTCGACCTCACTGGCATCCGAGCACTCGCGCACATCGTCGAGCGTGTCACCAGCGGCGCGCATTTGGCCGTCGTCGCCCCATCGGAGTCACGTGGGGTCCAGCGGATGGTGGGGCTGGCCGTCCTTAACGGCTGGCTGCCGGGCGCCTTCACGTTTTCACCGGCGGTGGTGGGACCGCAGCGCACTCCGTTCGACGGGGACGAGGATGAGGACGAGGACCTGACCGAACGGGCATAACGATTGCCGTCAATCCCAGCCCGCAAGCTGCAGCGTCGCCGTCGGATGCAGTCGACGCCGGCTACTGGGTGCTGGCGCGTCTGGGTGCTGGCGCGTCTGGGTGCTGGCGCGTCTGGGTGCTGGCGCGTCTGGGTGCCGCACGTCTGGGTGCTGACCGCGTCTGGACTCGCTGAGAGTTACTGATGCCGCGCGAGAATGCGGGTGCCGCGCGGGCCGCCGATAGGAACGCGCCCCGCCCTGGTCGCGGAACGGCTGGCTTTCGCGTCGCGCGTGGCGACGGCCGCCAATTCGTACGCCATCCCCAATTGCACGGCGGCCCCGAGGCCTGCTGCACAGACAAGTTTCGCGTTGGTGTTCACATGACTCACCGACCGACTCAGTCTCGACTCGTCGCGGCTTCGCGACGACACCTCACGGTGCTCCCATCCGCAGGGCAGGCGGCAGGGGTCGATGGTCCCGAGCGGCGGCCCTAAGGTCCCGAGCGATGCTCTGAGGTCGGAGCTCTGGCGCTGAGGCACAGTGCCGTCCACACCGGCGGCACCCTCAGACGCGGTTTTGCATGGCGTGTGCCGCGTTGACGAGGTAGTCCCACAACGGTGTCTCGAGGTCTGCGGGCAGTTCAAGCTCTGCGACCGCGTCGTGCATGTGCGAAAGCCACGCATCGCGTTCCGCCGGGCCGATCGCGAACGGCCCATGGCGCATCCTCAGCCGCGGGTGCCCGCGCTGGTCGTCGTACGTGCGCGGGCCGCCCCAGTACTGCATGAGAAACAGCCGGAAACGCTCCTCCGCGGCCTGCAGGTCTGCCTCCGGGTAGAGGGGCCGCAGGATCGGGTCGACGGCCACGCCTGCGTAGAAACGTCGTACAAGGCGGGTGAACGTCACTTCGCCACCAACGGCCTCGTAGAACGTCACCAGTTCCTCGTCTGCCATGTGTCCATTGTGCGGCACCCCGACGGATCGCATTCTCCACAGGTCCGTTCTGTCCACAGCCGGGCCCGAAATTGTCAGTGGGGCCTCATAGATTCGAGCCCATCAGGTCGGATCGAGTGGTGGGGTGCGTATGAGTGTCGCGGAGCTTGAGACGGTGCCGGACGGTGACTGGGCGTCGACGTTGACCGATGACGAGGTGCGGTCCGGGTTGACGTTGTGGGCGGGCCGGCTCGCGGCCGGGGAGGCGACGTTCCTGGACCTGGTCGGCGAGCTGGATGCGCGGGAGGCGTGGGGCGGCGTCGGGATCAAATCGGCCGCGCACTGGCTCGGGTGGCAGTGTTCGCTGAACGCGAGCACCGCCCGGGAGCATGTCCGGGTGGCGCGCGCGTTGCGGGAGTTGCCGTTGGTCCGGGCCGCGTTCGCCGGGGCCGCGTTGTCGTTCTCGCAGGTCCGGGCCCTCACCCGGGTCGCGACCGCGGACAGCGAGGCGTCGTTGCTGGACATCGCGCGGCATTCGACCGCCGCGC
>JAVEEB010000463.1 GCA_030840665.1 Frankiaceae bacterium
GGCATCGCGATGCCCCAGAACGAACCGTGGCGTACGTCGGCGGCATTGACTTGTGCCACGCGCGTCGCGACGACGCGACGCACGCGGGTGACCCGCAACACCTGCGGATGGACAAGCGGTACGGCCCACAAGCCCCGTGGCATGACGCGGCCCTCGAGGTGCGCGGACCGGCGGTCGGCGACGTGCTGCGGACGTTCGTGGAGCGCTGGGACGACCCGCACCCGCTCGACCGCCGCACCCCGTTCCGCATGCTCGCACAGAAGCGGGCCCACCTCCCCCGGCACCCGCCCGCCTTGCCCGAGCACTTCCCCGACCCGCCCGAGGCGGGTCCGCACTCCGTGCAGGTCCTGCGCACGTACGGGGCGCGCCGGCCGATCTACCCGTATGCGCCCAAGGGCGAGCGCAGCATCGCTCGCGCCTACGAGAAGGCGTTCGGGCTGGCTGACCGCCTGATCTATGTCGAAGACCAGTACCTCTGGTCCGCGCTCGTCGCCCGCGGCATCGCGAAGGCGCTGCGCCGCAACCCGCAGCTCGAGCTGATCGTCGTCGTGCCCCGCTATCCCGACGCCGACGGTCCCGTCAGCGGACCACCCAATCGCCTCGGCCAGATCCGCGCGCTCGAGATCCTGCGCAAGGCCGGCGGCGACCGGGTCGGGGTCTTTGACATCGAAAACCGAGCAGGCACACCGATCTACGTACATGCGAAGGTGTGCATCGTCGACGACGTGTGGTTCACGATCGGGTCGGACAACTTCAACCGGCGCTCATGGACGAACGACTCCGAGATCACGTGCGCCGTCATCGACGACACGATCGACGGCCGCGTGCCGCGCGAGGTCGGGTCCACCGGCGATGACGCGAGGCGCGTTGCCCGCGACCTGCGCCTGCAGCTGTGGTCGGAGCACCTGGGCCTCGACGCCGACGACACGGCCCTCCTCGATCCCGCTGCCGGCCTGCAGCTGTGGACGAAGACGGCGGCGGCGCTCGACGACTGGCACGACAACGGGCAACGCGGCGAGCGACCACCCGGCCAGGCACGGCGGCACGACCCGGATCCGGTGAGCGTGGCAAAGAAGATCTGGGCGTTGCCGGCGTATGCGAAGGTCTTCGACCCCGACGGGCGGCCGTGGCGGCTGCGGGGCGGCAGCCGCTTCTGACCGACGGGCCTTACTTGTAGGCCGCCTGGATCTCGGAGGCGGCGCGGTAGCCGGATTCCACCGCGCCGTTCAAGTAGCCCTGGAAGTCGACGGACGTGTGCTCACCGGCGAAGTGACAGTTGCCGCTCGCCTCGCGCTCGGCGCCGACGAACGTCGTGTATTCGCCGACCTTCCAGAAGGAGTACGAGCCCAGCGACCACGGATTGCGTGTCCAGTCGTCGATGAAGGCCCGCCCGGTCCACTCCGTTGCCAACGTCGGGAACAGCGGCGCGATCTGCGGGAAGAACTGCTGCGCGCGCTGCGTGGGTGTCCCGTTCCCGGGCGAGAACGAGGCGCCGACGCGGCCGCCCGTGTAGTTCACGAGGATGCCCCGCGCGCCGGCCTGAGCCCGCGTCACTTCCCACGTGTTCTGGTAGCCGGTGTCGGCATACGTCTCTCCGTTCGCGCCGACGGCGTACCAGGGGCGGCTCTTGAACTGCATGTGCAGCTTGGAGTTCGTCCCCATCGACAGCGAGTTGATCGCCAGGCGCTTGACGGAGTTGAAGCCCGCCTTGGAGTAGTCGACCTGGCGCAGGAGTGAGAACGGCAGCGCCAGGATCACATGGTCCGCCGTCGTGGCCTTGCCCGTCGACCAACTCAGCTTGTACGTGCCGTCCGCATTCCGCGCGATGGCCGTCAAGGCAGCACCGGTCGTGATCTGTCCGGCCAGAGATTGGGCGAGGCCTGACACGATCAGATCGTTGCCTCCACGTACGCGGGACTTCTCATTCGACGGGCCGAAAATGCGCATCTGCCCCTGGCCCGAATACCCCAGTAGATACAGCATGTTCAGCGAGGATTGAACGGACGTCTCTCCCCCGTACTCGATGTTGTAGGCGACGTCGAGAAGCATGCCGAGGCTCGACCTGTGCCCGTTCGGGACATAGTTTTCGATCCACTGGTAGATGCTCATGTTGTCGAGCTCGAGTCCGCGCGCCGTGTAGCTGTTGTACAGCGTCGGATAGCTGGCCGCCGACACATCGCTGTGGATCTGCTGCCAGATGCCCTTGAGGTCGTTGGTCGCCTGCGTGTACGTGTACTTCTGGCCGAAGAAGTAGTTGACGCTCTCCGTGCCGTTCGGCTCGGCTGCAAGCAGGTTGTCGAGAGTCAGACCCAATGACTGGACGAGTTGACGGACCTGAGTGTGACTTTGGTCGATGAGCTCGCCACCGTGCTCGCTGATCTGCCCGCCGTCGAACTCGTTGTGGTTGTACGACCAGCAACGCCCGCCAAGCCGTGTCGAGGCCTCGTAGACCTGGGCGCTGAACCCGGCGTTCTTGAGCTGGTACGCAGCGGACAGGCCGGCCAGACCCGCGCCGACGATCGCGATGCGGGGAGCGGGCGTCACGACCGCGGCATGAGCAGCAGTGCGCCACTCGCCGATCGCGGTCGCCGCGGCGGCACCTGCCACGACGACACCCGCACGCTGCAGAAATTCGCGGCGCGACGGCCCTGCGGCCGTGAGGCCTCTTTCGGCGCGCACTTCCTCGTCTGCCCTCCGCCAAGCGTCGGAGACGAGGTTGGCCAGGGGGGTTCGCGGCATGGGAGCTCCTCGACGAAATCCGTCGTCAGCGACGGTGAGCGCACACTAATCCGAATCTGCCGCGGGCGGAAGCCTCGGAACCATTGGTCACGCGAATGTCACGTTGGCTTGGGTTCAGAACGAGGCAGGTACGAGCCACCGGCCGCGTCAGCGTGCTACGGGACTCGCGGCAGGCAGGGTGACCGTGAACGTGGCACCCGACCCGACACCGGGACTAGTTGCCGCGACCGACCCGCCGTGTGCCTCGACCAGCGCCTTGACGATGGCGAGACCGATCCCCGAGCCGCCGCGAACGGTGTCGCGTGCACGGTCGACCCGGTAGAACCGCTCGAACAGATGCGGCAGGTGCTCGGCTGCGATGCCGTCTCCGGAGTCGCGGACCTCGAACAGCAGGTCGGCGCCCGTGCGCGTCACGACGACTGATACCTGCCCCGCCTCGGGTGTGTGCCGCAGCGCGTTGGCGAGCAGATTCCCCAGTACCTGACCGAAGCGCTCAGGATCGACGCTGACCAGGGACGGGTCGTCGCGGACGTCTGCGGTGAGGGCAACGTGTTTCGAACCGAAGGCATCGGCAGCGGCGGCGACGGCGGCGTTGACCAACTCACCGGGCGACACGCGACGCACGCGCAGTCGTAGTCCCTGCTCCTCGGCCCGGGACAGCGCGCTCACATCGTCTGCGAGCCTGGCCAGCCGTGTGGTCTGTGTGCGCAGCATGGTGAGCGTGGCCGGGTCGAGGGTCACGACGCCGTCCTGCAGCCCCTCCAGGTAGGCGTCGATCGTGGCGATGGGTGTGCGGATCTCGTGAGCCATGTCGCCGAGCAGCCGGCGCCTCGTCGATTCGACGGACTCGAGACGCACCGCCATCGCGTTGAAGGCCTCGGTGAGCGAGGCGAATTCCTCACCGAGGCCAGCGTGCGGCACGCGAACGCCATCGGTGCCGGACATGACCGTCTGCGCAGCGACGGCGAGTCGTCCGACAGGTGCCGCCAACCGGCGCGCGGCCAGCACCGCGACAACGGCCGCTGCCACGACGGCAGCGAGCAAAGCCACGGAGACGGAGACGAACGTGGAGGAACGGAACGCTTGCTCGACGTGGCGGCTGGTCACTGCGTCGACGTGGCCGGCAGCCTGCGTCAGGTGATCGTGGAAGATGGCAGGCCCTGCGGCCGACACGACCAGCCACACCGTCAACACCGCCACGATCGCCACGACCGTGTGCGCGACAAAGAGCCGCGCGGTGAGTCCCCGCGCCCACCGTAGTCCCTTCACAGGCCCTCACCCATCCGGTAACCGACGCCACGGACAGTGCGTACGAAGGTCGGATCGTCCGGTGAGTCGTGGAGCTTGCGCCGCAAATGCCCAATGTGCACATCGACGAGGTGCTCGTCGCCGACCCACGTCTCCCCCCATACGGCATCAATCAGCGCGCGCCGGGTGAAGACCAGTCGCGGGCGGGCAGCGAGCGCGGCGAGGACATCGAACTCAGTGCGGGTGACCTCGACGCGTTCACCGTCCACGCGCAGGTCACGTCCATCGACGTCGACCTCGAGGCGCCCGAACTGCAGCACCCGCTCGTCATTCGGACCCAAAGCGGCAGTGCGGGGCCGGCGGAGAAGCACGCGGACGCGGGCTACGAGCTCACGCGGGCAGAAAGGCTTCGTCATGTAGTCGTCGGCCCCGACTGACAGGCCGATGAGCGTGTCTACCTCCTCCGTTCGCGCCGTGAGCATGAGGACATAACAGTCGGTGAAGGTGCGCAGTTGGCGACACACCTCGAGTCCGTCCAACCCGGGCAAACCCAGGTCGAGGACGACGACGTCCGGCGGGGTGGTGCGTGCCGATGCCACCGCGTCGAGGCCGTCGAACGCCAGAGCCACGTCGAACCCGTCGCGCCTCAGGTATTCGGCGACGAGCCGCGCCAGTGGCTCTTCGTCGTCAACAACGAGAACGCGGCCGGTCGCAGGCATTGCGCCCATGTGGGGACTCCTGTCGTGGACCAGCTCGAATTCGGTGCCGAACAAAGGCCACCAGCATCGGGACGTCGTACCGGCACGTCGGAGTCAGGGATTGTCTATCCGCTCGTGTGACCCATCCAACGGTCGACGCATGCCCGCCGGGGGAAGACCTCCAGACCTCGACGTGGGGTAAAGGTGGTCGTCTTCCTGGCGCCGCTGCGAACGCGTGTTGCCGCTGCTCATGCCGCCCATCATGAAGAACAGCATGAACGGACAGATGAGAAAGACCAGTAGGAGCGTCGGCGGAAGACCCGCCCAGATGGCGATCGCGGCACCCGCGAGTGCAACTGTTGCGTACGCGGGGTATCTGCTCTTGTTCATTTGCTGTCGCCCTTGTCCTGAGTTGCACACGAAACTGAACTCGTTCAAGGATCTCGCTGAGCGTCCGTGGCTATCAGGGTCGAAGGTCCCGGCAGTGGCGGGATCAGTTTCGAGCGGCTGGCCCGGGCAGCCGTAGTCGCTTGAGGGTGAGCGCGTTGACAGCAACCAGGATGCTCGAGCCCGCCATCGTGATCGCTGCGATCTCGGGCCGCAGCACCAAGCCGAACGCCGGCTTGAACACACCGGCGGCAATGGGCAACGCGATCGAGTTGTAGCCGATCGCCCACCGCAGGTTCTGCGTCATCTTGCGGACCGTGCCGCGGCCGATCCGCACCGCCACAGCGACATCAAGTGGATCCGAGCGCATCAACACGACGTCGGCCGTCTCCACAGCGACGTCCGTGCCGGCCCCGATGGCGATCCCCAGGTCCGCCTGCGCGAGGGCAGGCGCGTCATTGACCCCATCGCCGACCATCGCGACCCGGTGCCCGGCGCCCATGAGCTCCTTGATCTTTGCGGCCTTGTCCCCGGGAAGAACGTCGGCGATCACGGTCGTCACGCCGAGAGACGCGGCGATCCGCTCCGCAGTGGCCGCGTTGTCGCCGGTGAGCATCACCACTTCGATCCCGAGGCCGCGCAGTTCTTTCACCGCGTCGGCTGAGGTCGGGCGCACGACGTCAGCGATCGCAATGACAGCGACCACGCGTCCGTCCACAGCGGCGAGCACCGCAGTCGTTCCTTGTGCCGCGAGTTCGGTTTGCCGTGACGCGAGAGCGCCCAAGTCGATGGACTCAGCGGTCATCAGCCGGCTGTTGCCCACGACGACCCGTCGGCTGCCCACGGTGGCCGTCGCGCCCTGGCCGGCCACGCTGACGAAATCGTGAGCCTCGAGACGCTCGGCTCCGGCGGCGTCGGCGCGCCGCACCACCGCTTGGGCCAACGGGTGCTCGGATTCCCGTTCAACGGCCGCGATCAGGGCCAACACGTCGTTCTCCGTCATCCCGTCCACGATGACAGCGGTCACGTCGGGCGCACCCATCGTGAGGGTGCCGGTCTTGTCCATCACGACCGTGTCGATCTTCTTCGAGGTCTCGATTGCGGTTGCGTTCTTGAACAGGACTCCACGAGCCGCGCCCAGGCCCGTCCCAACCATGATTGCCGTCGGCGTCGCCAAGCCCAATGCGTCCGGACAGGTAACAACGACGACGGTGATGCCAAACAGCAGGGCCACACTCACCGGCTGACCGGCGAGCAGCCACACGAGGAAGGTCCCCACGCCGCCCACCAGTGCGACGAACACCAGCCAGAACGCGGCGCGGTCCGCCAGACGCTGCCCGGGGGCCTTGGAGTTCTGCGCCTCCTGCACGAGCTTCACGATCTGCGCCAGGGCGGTGTCGGAACCGACCGCCACCGCCGTCGCGCGCAGTGTGCCCTGCTTGTTGATGGTCGCCCCCGTCAGCTTGTCGCCGGGATGCTTCGAGACGGGCAGGCTCTCGCCGGTGACCATCGACTCGTCGACGCTCGAGTCGCCATCGACCACGACGGCGTCGACCGCGATCTTGGCGCCCGGCCGGATCAGGAGCACGTCGCCAACCACGATCTCGGAGGTCATCACCTCCACGGTCTCGCCGTCGCGCAGCACGAGCGCGTGGGGCGGAGCGAGGTCGAGCAGCGCGCGGATCGCGTCGTTCGCGCCGCCCCGGGCGCGCATCTCGAACCAGTGCCCGAGCAGGACGAACGACGCGAGGAAGGCGGCGGCCTCGTAGAACACGTCACCGCGGATCCAGAACGTCGCGGCGACGGAGTAGGCGAAGCCGGTACCGATCGCCACTGCGACGAGCACCATCATGTCCAGCGTCCGCGCCCGTAGGGCGTGCCACGCGCCGACGAAGAAGATCGTCGACGAGTAGAAGATGACCGGCAGGCTGAGGACGAGCTGCCACACCTCGGTGCGGACCCCGAAGGGCGTCGCCGGGATCGAGCCGAAGATGCTCTCGCCCATCGGCGACCAGACGGCGATCGGGATCGCGAAGGCGACGGCGACCATGAACCTGTTGCGCATGTCGCGTTCCATCGAGGCCATCGACATGCCGGCGTGACCGCCGTGGCCGTGTCCGTGCGCCCGCTCGGGGCGGGCCGTCAACGCCGGCTCGTGGTAGTGCTCGGGGCTCTGATGCTCGTCGGCCAACGGGTCGCAGAGATGGCCGGGCACCGAGCGCCCGGCGCAGTGGTAGCCGCACTCCTCCACCCAGTCCCGCAGCTTCTCGACCGACGTCACCGCCGGATCGAAGCGCACCGTCGCGGTCTGCGCGACCGGGTTGGCCTCGACCGAACGAACGCCGCGCTGACGTCCGAGCGCGCGCTCGACGCGCCCCTTCTCGGACGCGAAATGGAGGTCGCCGACGTGGAGGACCGCCGTCTCGATCGTCGGTTGCTCGGGAACGGACGTGCTCACGATACCCCTCCACGGTCATTCCCTGAGCCGTGTAGGTCTTGACTTCGCGGGGTCATGGTGAGGCCTCGTAGAGATGTGGGGGGTATCTCTGGAGCAGACCCTAGCATACCCATGGGGGGTATGTCCATCGTTCGCCGCGACGCCGTGCGCGGAGCCGCCGCCGGACGGCGTCGGGGCGGGTGCTCCATCCGGATCACCCGCCCCGTTTCCGATACGCGTCGTTCAGTGAATCGACATCGGGCGGCGGGATCGACATCGTGATCAGCGACAACGGCGACGGCGGTGCCAATCTCATCGGCGGGTCAGGTCTCCGCGGCCTCGCCGACCGCATCGCAGCGCTCGGCGGTCAGTTTGCATTCGAGAGTCCCGTGGGCGCGGGCACCGTCGTGCGCGCAGAACTTCCGCTGCGCTGAACGCTCGCCAGAAGTTCTCCCAGAGGCCGACGAGCCTCGTTGGCCGGCGATCCTCATCGCCCCGTCGGCGGGTCCCGATGCGAGAGGGAGGCGGATCTCGCGCCCACGCTGATGCCTTGCGTGTCTTGCCTGGCGGTCACCGGCGTGCACTGAACACGTCCACGTGCCAGCGCTCGCCCGCGTCGTTGGTGATGGTGGTTGAGTGGGCCGGTTGTTGCATGCGGTGGATTGCGGTGCGCAGGCGGCGGTTCTTGAGGCGGTGGCGGATGGAGACGATCATGATGCCGCTCTCGGCGAGGTAGTCGAGGTAGCCATCGAAGGTTCTTGTCGGGTCCGCCGCGTAGTAAATCGATTCGTTGAAGACGATGACGTCGTGCGGACCTGGCGGTGGCGCGGTCTCGAAGTCCCGAACGGCGAAGATCACGCCATCGGTTGCGAGCACCTGTGCTTGGTGGATTGCCTGTGTGGAGATATCGATGCCCAGGTAGCTCGCGAGTTGTTGCTGCTGGAGGAGGCGGTAGAGGCGGCCGTGGCCGCAGCCGACGTCGAGGACGCGCGGTCGGTCGGTGAGGTCGTCGACGTAGGCGGCGATGATCTCGTAGTGGCCCATCTCGCGTGTCGAGTCGAGGAAGTTCCAGTGGCCACTCTCGTACTCGGCGTCCCAGTCGGCCGGCGGCCGCGGCCGGCCTCGGGGTTTGGAGAAGGAGAGCAGGTGGAGCAGGACGCTCGCGATGCTGATTGTCAGGAGTCGTCCGCGGCGGGCGAGGGCGAAGGTAACGGCCAGCGCGCTCGGGTAGCCGAGTAAGTCGAAGGCGTAGACGATGGTTCCTTCAAAGACGCCAAGCGCTTGGGGAATCGGAAAGCTGATGAAGCCGGCTGCGTTGAGGAGGCTGTCGGCGAAGAGCACGTTGACGAGCGTCACGGGCAAGCCGAGCAGCGCGAACAGGATCGCGATCTCCAGAAGGCCGAAGAGACGCGCTGGGACGTGCCAGGCGACCACGCGCCCGAGTTGTCGCACCGTTAGTCCATCACCCGCGATCGGCGAGCCGGCGCCGAGCAGTCGCGCCGCCAGCCCACCCGCCCGGCC
>JAVEEB010000503.1 GCA_030840665.1 Frankiaceae bacterium
AACCTCACGGTCAGCGCCGGCGTCGGCACCACGTTGCCCGTCTTCGTCGATCGGGCCGGCGGCGGCATCCTCCGCGACGTCGACGGCAACTCGCTCATCGACTTCGGTTCCGGCATCGCCGTCGTCAGCGTCGGAAACGCCAACCCGGCGGTCGCGGCGGCCATCGCCCGCCAGGCCGCCGCCTTCACCCACACCTGTTTCATGGTGACGCCGTACGAGGGTTACGTGCAGGTGTGCGAGGAGCTCGCCCGCGTCACGCCGGGCAGCCACGCCAAGAAGTCCGCGCTGTTCAACAGCGGCGCCGAGGCGGTGGAGAACGCCGTCAAGATTGCGCGGCACGCGACCGGCCGCACGGCCGTCGTGGTCTTCGACCACGCGTACCACGGCCGCACCAACCTGACGATGGCGCTGACGGCGAAGAACATGCCGTACAAGCAGGGCTTCGGGCCTTTCGCGGGCGACGTGTACCGAGTGCCGATGTCCTATCCGTTCCGCGATGAGCCGGGTCTGAGCGGCGCCGAAGCTGCGGCTCGCGCGATCGACATCATCGACAAGCAGGTCGGTGCGCGGAACGTCGCCGCCGTGGTCATCGAGCCGATCCAGGGCGAGGGCGGCTTCGTCGTGCCCGCGCCCGGCTTCCTGCCGGCCCTCGCGCAGTGGTGCACGGACAGCGGCGCGCTCTTCGTCGCCGACGAGATCCAGACGGGCTTCTGCCGCACGGGTGCCTGGTTCGCGTGCGAGGACGAGAGCGTCGTGCCGGACCTGATCTGCCTGGCGAAAGGCATGGCGGGCGGCATGCCGTTGGCCGCGGTCACCGGTCGCGCCGAGTTGATGGACGCCGTGCACCCCGGCGGGCTCGGCGGCACCTACGGCGGCAACCCCGTGGCGTGCGCCGCGTCGCTGGCCGCGATCGGTGTCATGACCGAGCTGGACCTGGCTGCCGCCGCGCGCGCGGTCGAGGCGACGATGCGGCCACGGCTCGACGCCATCGCCGGGCGGCACCCGTGCGTCGGTGACGTGCGCGGCCGCGGCGCGATGCTCGCCCTCGAACTCGTCAGGGCAGGCACGCACGAGCCCGACGCGCAACTGACCTCCCGGATCGCGGCGGCTTGCCACCAGCGGGGCCTCGTCGTGCTGACCGCCGGCACGTTCGGCAACGTGTTGCGCTTCCTGCCCCCGCTCGTGATCGGCCAGGAGCTGCTGGCCGACGGCCTCGATGTGCTCGACGAGGCCTTCGATGCCGCCGTCTGACGGGGACGGCGGGGCCGACGCACCCGTGGGGCAGAGCGACGCGACGAAGGTGCCGCGGTTCGCGGGCCCCCCGACGTTCGCGCGGCTGCCCCGCATCGACGAGGTCGCGCGCGCCGACGTGGTGGTGGTCGGGGTCCCGTTCGACTCCGGCGTCAGCTACCGGCCGGGGGCGCGGTTCGGCCCGGCGCACATTCGCGCGTCGTCCCGGTTGCTCAGGCCTTTCAACCCGGCCCTCGACGTGGAGCCCTTCGCGGCGCAGCAGGTGGCGGACGCCGGCGATATCGCGGTCAACCCGTTCGACATCCCCGAGGCGCTCGCGGCGATCGAGGCCGGCATCACGCATCTACGGCGTGACGGATCCCGGGTGCTGACGCTCGGCGGCGATCACACGATCGCGTTGCCCATTCTTCGTGCCCTGGCTAAGGATCTGGGCCCGATCGCGGTGTTGCATTTCGACGCCCACCTCGACACGTGGGACACCTATTTCGGCGCCGCGTACACGCACGGCACTCCCTTCCGGCGTGCCAGCGAGGAGGGCCTGCTCGACCTGGCCCGTTGCATGCACGTCGGCATCCGCGGCCCGCTCTACAGCCGTCAGGACCTGGCCGACGATGCCGTGCTGGGCTTCCAGGTGTTGCGCGCGGACGACTTCGAAACGCACGGCCTGGCGGGGGCCATCGAGCGGGTACGGCGTCGCCTGGCCGACGCCCCCGTCTACGTCTCCGTCGACATCGACGTGCTCGATCCGGCGCACGCGCCCGGCACCGGCACCCCGGAGGCGGGCGGCCTCACCAGCCGCGAATTGCTCGGCACGTTGCGCGGACTGGCCGGGCTGCACATCGTCGGGGCGGACATCGTCGAGGTCTCCCCTGCGTACGACCACGCGGAGATCACCGGGATCGCGGCTGCCCATATCGCGTACGAATTGCTGTCCCTGATGGCGCTCGAACGCGCGGGTGGCCTGTAACTGCTCGCGCCGGAGCGGCGACTCGAGGGTCGTCCCGACTTGGGCTGATTGACGCAACCCGCATCGGCGTCCGGCGCAACGGAAAGCGTCGATCATGGTCATCAGGCCGGCGGCGCCGGTGTCGAAGGAACCTGCATGGCACCGTCACCGACTCCCCGCAGGAGTGTGCGCGTCCGTCGACGACAGGAAGCCCTCCCGAGCGGGCTACCGGTCGAGCAACTGCTGCTGGCGGCGGTCGCCGGCACGTCGGACGTCGTCCTGGTGGTCGGACGCGATCGCGCCATCCGCTACGCGTCAGCCCCCCTGGCGACGCAGTTCGGGTATGACCCGGCCGCGATGGTGGGCCGTTCCTTGAGTTGGCTGGTCCATGCCGACCAGGAGGCGCAATTCGACGCCGTGCTGACGCAGGCCGAACTCCGGCCTGGTTCCTCGCAGCGCATCGAGTTCGGCATGTGGCACGCGCAGGAGCGATGGGTCATCACGGAAGCCATCGTCACCTCGATGTTGGATGACCCCGCCGTACAAGGAATCGTTCTCAACCTGCGTGACGTGAGCGACCGGCGCGACCTCGAAGCCGCCCTGCGCCACCAGGCATTTCACGACGCGCTCACGGGATTGGCCAATCGCGTGCTTTTCACGGAACGGGTCGCCCACGCCGTCACCACCAACCCGGACGAGGGGTCGGTCGCCGTTCTGTTCTGCGACCTTGACGGCTTCAAGTCGGTCAACGACACGCAGGGACACGCGATCGGAGACCGGCTCCTGTGCCTCGTCGCCGAGCGGATGGCCCGGTGCGTCCGCGCGAGCGACACCGTGGCGCGGCTCGGCGGTGACGAGTTCGCCGTCCTGCTCGAGGGACAGGGAGTCGCGGCGTCCGCGGAGCTCATCGCAGAGACGATCTTCCGGACCATCGCCGCGCCGTACATGCTCGACGGCCGGGAGGTGACGATCGGCGTCAGCATCGGCATCGCGGTCACGACCGGCGTCGGCGACACAGCCGACGGGCTGCTGCGCAACGCCGACCTCGCGATGTACAAGTCGAAAGCGTCGCACCCGCACCGCTGGGTTCACTTCGAGTCGCAGATGCACGCCGCGTTGCTCGACCGCGTGCAACTCGTGGGGGAGTTGCGCCACGCACTCGCGCGTCACGAACTGACCGTCTACTACCAGCCCACGGTCGAGCTGGCGGACGGGCGCATCGTTGGCACCGAGGCCCTGCTTCGCTGGCATCACCCCCGCCGCGGCGAGCTGACCCCCGACCATTTCGTCGGGCTGGCCGAGGACAACGGCCTCATCACGGAGATCGGCGAGTGGGTGCTCCGCGAGACCTGTCGCCAGGCAGCCCTGTGGCAGCAGTGGGCGCCCGAGGGCTCGCTGTTTTCCATGGCGGTGAACGTTTCCGCCCGACAGCTCACTCCCGACCTCGTGCAGGCCGTGCGGTCAGCGGTTGATGCAGCCGGCCTGCCCCCGGCCGCGCTGATGCTCGAGATAACGGAGAGCGTCCTCATCGAGCGCACCGGCGACATGATGGCGCTGATGCAGCAGCTGAAATCCTTCGGCGTGCGTCTTGCCCTCGACGACTTCGGGACGGGCTACTCCTCGCTGTCGTACCTGTCGCGGTTTCCCGTTGACTGCTTGAAGATTGACCGATCCTTCGTCAAGGCGCTGGGCAGCCCGTCGAGCGAGACCGAGCTCGCGCGCACCATCCTGCGCTTGTCCGAGAGCCTTGGCCTCGCGACGATCGCGGAGGGCATCGAGACGCCGGCGCAATACGCGGCGCTGCGCGACATGGGGTGCCGCTACGGTCAGGGATTCATCTTCGCCCGACCGCTGCCTCCGCACGGCATCGACGAAATGCTCGGTGGGCGGCTGTTTGCACACGCGTCACCGGTCCCGATGCACGCGACGTACGAGGTGCCTCGGCAGTCCGCGGTGCGGCTGCCCCGGTAGCTGTCCCTGCCACTCGAGGCTGGGACTGACTGGTCAGCGCACGGTCCCGTCGGTCAGGATGGGCGCGGTTCCGGACGACAGGAGCGTCATGTCCCAGCTGCGCACGGGGTTGATCGGGTACGGCATGGCCGGCGCGACCATCCATGCCCCGGCCATCGCCGTGACCGACGGCCTCGAACTCGCCTCGATCGTCACCCGCAACCCCGACCGTGCGGCCGCGGCGGCCGAGCAGCACCCGCGGGCGCGGATCGTCGCGAGCGCCGACGAACTCTGGGCGCAGGCGGATCAGCTCGACGTCGTGGTCATCGCGACACCGAACCGCTGGCACGTCCCCCTCGCGCTCGCAGCCATCGACCACGGGCTCGCGGTGGTCATCGACAAGCCGGTCGGAGCCACCGCCGAGGACGCGAGGCGGGTCGCGGAGGCCGCCGCCGCCGCGGGTGTTGCCGTCAGCGTCTTCCACAACCGCCGTTGGGACGGATCGTCGAAGACGCTCCGCGACCTCGTACGGTCGAATGCCCTCGGGCGCGTCCACCGCTTCGAGGCACGCTTCGACCGGTGGCGGCCCGAGGTCAACG
>JAVEEB010000043.1 GCA_030840665.1 Frankiaceae bacterium
AACGCGCAACGGCCGTTCCGCGTGTGAATACGAAACACCAAACCCCCGGCACGCCACACATTTACACTCAGTGACCGACTGGTTACAGGTCACTTGCGCCATAGGTGTCGACTCGCCACCATCAGGGGACAACAGCCGCACACCTGCCCCACGGCAGGAACGCGGGGCTTTCTCCAGCGTGGCTAGCATGAGCCGCTTGCCCGGCACAACGTTCAGGATGGAGACCATGCCCTCGTACCGCCGTGGAGATGTCGGACCCGCCGTGGCCGAGATCAGGGATCACCTGTCCCGTCTCGGACTTCTGGACGCGCCCGTCGGATCCAGCGACGACTACGACGCCGCATGTGACCGCGCCGTCCGCCAGTTCCAGCAATCGCGGGGCCTGAGCGTCGATGGCGTGGTCGGGGAGCAGACGTACCGCACGCTCGACGAAGCGCGCTGGCGACTCGGTGACCGGCTGCTGAGCTACAGCGTGGTGAAGCCGTTCGTCGGGGACGACGTGGCGGAATTGCAGCAGCGGTTGCTCGAGATGGGCTTCGACCCGGGCCGCTGCGACGGCATCCTGGGCCCGCGCACCGAGGCGGCCCTGCGCGATCTGCAACGCAACGTCGGGCTGACCTCCGATGGCACGTGCGGCCCGCAGACGCTCAAGGCGCTGCACCGGCTGGCCCGCACCGTCGTGGGCGGCCGCGCCCAGGGGTTGCGCGAGTTCGAGCGGTTCCACGCCTCCGTGCGCACCCTGGCCGGGCGTTCCGTGTTGCTCGATCCCGGCCACGGCGGCGAGGACAAGGGCGTCCAGGCGCACGGGCTCATCGAGGCCGAGCTCATGACAGACCTTGCGGCCCGCATCGAGGGTCGCCTCGTCGCGACCGGCGTTCAGGTCTACCTCACGCGCGGCCCGGAGCTCGAGCTCTCCGACGTCGACCGGGCGCGGTTCGCGAACGCCGCGGAGGCCGACCTCCTGATCTCCCTGCACATGGATGAGCACCCGGACCCCGCCGCCAACGGCGTCGCGACCTACTTCTACGGCTCGCCCGAGCGCAACATGGGCTCCGTTCTCGGCGAGCGGTTCGCCTCGCTCGTCCAGGAAGAGATCATCGGGCGCACCGGCCTTCTCGACTGCCGCACGCACGCCAAGACCTGGGACCTGCTGCGATTGACCCGGATGCCGGCCGTGCGCATCGACCTCGGCTACCTCACGAACGCGAACGACGCCAACAGGGTCGCGGCCGGCGACTTCCGCGACGCGGTGGCCGAGGCGATCGTCGTCGCAATCCAGCGCCTGTACGTTCCCGAGCTCGAAGCCGCCGATTCCGTCTCCGCCCAGCGGGTCGCCGCGCTCACCTGAGGGCCCGTCCAACCCGGCCAGGGACCCTCAGACGGGCCGCAGCGCGCCCTCCGGCGTCATGGACCCGAGCAGCCGCTCCAGCGCGACCTCGACGTCTTCCCGCCAGGAGACGGCCGTCTTGACCTCCAGGCGCAGGCGCGGCCAGCGGGGATGCGGGCGCACGGTCTTGAAGCCGACGGCCAGCAGGTGCTCCGCGGGCAGCACGCACGACGGTTGCGTCCACTTCAGGTCGCCGAACGCTTCGATGGCGCGCACGCCGCGGCGCATCAGGTCCTTGGCGACACCCTGCACGAGCATCCGTCCGAGGCCGCCGCCCGCGAAATCCGGCAGTACGTGGGCCGTCATTAGCAGCACCGCGTCGGGCGACACGGGCGAGGTCGGGAACGCGACAGAGCGTGGGACGTAGCCGGGCGGCGCATACGTGACGAACCCGGCCGGGGCGTCGTCGACGTACACGATCTTTCCGCACGAACCCCAGTCGAGCAGGACGGCGGACACCCAGGCCTCTTTTTCCAGGGACGTGTCCCCCGCCTCGACGGCACGCTGGCCGGAGACGGGATCGAGCTCCCAGAAGACGCACCGGCGGCACCGCGGAGCCAGATCGCTGAGGTTGTCGAGGGTGATGTTGACCACTCGACGGCTCATGACGCCTCCCGGGCATGGCGACTGCCGCAAGCAGCGCACGCGTAGGGCGATCGTAACCACGGCAGGTAATTCAAGGAAGCCTCGGCCGTGGGACGGTAGCCTTGCAGAGCGGGACCCTTTCCCGCCGGATCTGTAGGAGGCAGCGCGTGGTCGGCACGAACCTCGACCCGTTCTCCGACCGATACGCCGAGCGCACGCACGGCATGAACGTGTCGGAGGTGCGCGCCCTGTTCGCGGTGGCGTCCCGGCCGGAAGTGGTGTCGCTCGCCGGCGGCTCGCCGTTCGTTTCCGCGCTGCCGTTCGACGCCGTCGGCTCGATGATCGACGAGCTTGTCCGCAACCAAGGTGCCCAGGCGCTGCAGTACTGCGTGGGCCAGGGTGACCTCCGGTTGCGCGAACTCATCTGCCAGATGATGGCGCTGGAAGGCATTTCGGCCTCGGCTGAGAACGTCGTCGTGACCGTCGGATCCCAGCAGGCACTCAACATCGTGGCGCGCGTGTTCATCGATCCGGGTGACGTGATCCTCGCTGAAGCGCCCTCGTACGTGGGGGCCTTGTCGGCGTTCATGGCGTCGCAGGCCGACATCGTCCACGTCGCGATGGACGACGACGGGCTGATTCCCGCCGCCCTCGCCGAGGCCATCACGGCGGTCCGCGCCAGCGGCCGGACCATCAAGTTCCTCTACACGATCCCCAACTTCCACAACCCCGGCGGCGTCACCCTGGCCGAGCACCGGCGCGACGAGATCCTCCAGATCTGCCGCGACGCCGGCGTGCTCGTGCTCGAGGACAATCCCTATGGCCTGTTGGGTTTTGACAGCGAACCGTCGCGGGCGCTGCGCGCACGGGACGAGGACAACGTCATCTACCTCGGGTCGTTCTCGAAGACCTTCGCCTCGGGTTTGCGCGTCGGCTGGGTGCTGGCTCCGCACGCCATCCGCGAGAAGCTTGTCCTCATCAGCGAGGCTGAAATCCTTTGCCCGCCTACGTTTTCGCAGTTCATCGTCGCCGAATATCTCACGACACAGCCATGGCAGCAGCAGCTCAAGGTTTTCCGCGAGCTCTACCGCGAGCGGCGCGACGCGATGCTCGACGCGTTGGGTGACATGTTCCCGGCCGGCTGCACGTGGACCGTGCCGAGCGGCGGTTTCTACGTGTGGGTGACGGTGCCGGAAGGCCTGGACACCAAGGCGATGCAGCCGCTCGCGGTGTCCGAGCGGGTCGCGTACGTGCCCGGCATCGGTTTCTACGCAGACGGCAATGGCCGTCGCAACATGCGCCTCTCCTACTGCCTGCCGCCACCCGAGCGCATTCGCGAAGGTGTCCGGCGGCTCGCCGGCGTTCTCGAGCAGCAGCTGGAGCTCGTGGAGACCTTCGGCCCTTCGGCATTCCAGGCCACTTCGCCCGGCGACGGGCCCCGCAGCTGGATCTCCGGGCCGTCCGCGGACCAGGTGTAGGAGGAACCCGTGACGGATCTACAACGTGTCGTCGTGCTCGCCGGCGGCCTCGACTTCGAGCGCGAGGTGTCCCTCTGGTCGGGCCGCCGCATCGCCGAGCAACTGCGGGCGATCGGCATCGACGCGCTGGTGCTCGACGTGGACGCCCAGTTGTTGCCCGCGCTGGCCGCTGACACCCCCGACGCGGTCTTCATCGCCCTCCACGGGGCCAGTGGCGAGGATGGGGCAATCCGTGGCGTCCTGGACCTGCTCCGCGTCCCGTACGCCGGCGCCGGGCCTGACGCGTGCCGTATCGCCTGGGACAAGCCATCGGCCAAGGCCGCCATGCGGGCTGCAGGCGTCGCGTCACCGGTCGACGTCGTCCTGCCGCAGACCACGTTCCGGGAGCTCGGCGCTGCCCCGCTGGTCGCCCGCATCATCGCCGACCTCGGCCTGCCGCTGATGGTCAAGCCGGCGTCCGGCGGGTCCGCGATGGGCGCCACCGTCGTCCGCGCTGCCGAGGCGCTCCCGACCGCCCTCATGCAGTGCTTCTCGTACGGCCACACGGCACTTGTCGAGCGATTCATCGCCGGCACGGAGGTCGCCGTCAGCGTCATCGATACCGGGGACGGCCCCGTCGCGCTCCCCGCCGTCGAGATCGTGCCCGTGCGCGGCGTGTACGACTACAGCGCGCGGTACACGCCGGGTGAGACCGACTACTACACGCCGGCGCGGCTGAGCGCGGAGGCGACCGCGGCCGTCGCGGCGGCCGCGCTGACTGCCCACACGGTGCTCGGCCTGCAGGACCTGTCCCGCACCGATCTGATCGTCGACCGCGACGGCGTGCCGCACTTCCTCGAAGTCAACGTCTCGCCGGGGCTCACCGAGACGAGCCTGTTCCCGATGGCGGCGCAAGCGGCCGGCCACGACATGGGTGTCCTGGTGCGGGACCTCCTGCATGCCGCGGTTCAGCGATCGGCCACCTGACCTTCGCGTCGCTGTTTGTCGCCGACGAGCAATCCGTGCGGCGCGGTCCGGCCGATGTGGGAATTGACGGTGCGGCAAGCCGACACGCCGTGGGCACGGTGATTTTCGGGAGATTGGCCGTCAGAGGGCATCAACGGCCCGTTTTTTCGCCCCGCCCCCGACCTTCGGCCCCTGCGCATTGGTTAACATAATGCAGGTCAGTCAGCCCTGCAGGAGGGCCGCGATCCGCTCGAGGTCGTCCTCGCCGCCGAATTCGATCGTGATCTTGCCTTTGCCCCGGCCGACATCCACCCGGACTCGCGTGTCGAGCCGCTCCGCGAGAGCCGCCGCGACGTGGCCGGCCGCAGCGGATTCCGTACGGGGCTTGGTACGACGAACGCGGGGCGCGTCGTCCGGCACGTCCTGCATGGCGACGATTTCTTCGACGGCCCGCACCGAAAGGCCCTCTGCCACGATGCGCGCGGCCAGGCGATCCTGCGCGTCGCTGTCCTCGAGGCCGAGAAGTGCGCGGGCATGACCGGCGGACAGGACACCTGCGGCAACCCGGTGCTGCACCTTCGCCGACAGGTTCATGAGCCGCAGGGTGTTGGACACGTGGGCGCGGGATTTGCCGACGCGCTGGGCGAGTTGCTCGTGCGTGGCGCCGAAGTCATCGAGCAATTGCCGGTACGCCGCAGCCTCTTCCAGGGGGTTGAGCTGTGCCCGGTGCAGGTTCTCCAGCAGGGCGTCGCGCAGCAGGTTGTCGTCGGCGGTCGCGCGGATGATGGCCGGGACGGTCGTCTGCCCTGCGAGCTTGCTGGCGCGGTAGCGGCGCTCCCCCATGACGATCTGGTAGCGGCCGCTGCTGAGCGGCCGCACAACGATCGGCTGCAGGACGCCGACCTCGCGGATGGAGTCGGCCAGCTCGGCGAGAGCGTCGTCGTCAAAGTTCGTGCGCGGCTGCCCGGGGTTGGCGTCGACCTCGTTGAGGTTGAGCTCCGCCAACGTGACGCCTGGGATCGCTACCAACTCCGCCGCCGAGCCATCGATCGCGGGTGTTTCACGTGAAACCACGGGGGAGGTTGCGGGGGCGGCGGCCGGAATCAGCGCCCCGAGACCGCGGCCGAGACCGCCTCGACGTGCGCTCATGCGTGTCCTCCCGCGCCCCGAATGGCGACTTCCTTGGCGGCTTCCAAGTACGCGAGGGCTCCTCGTGAGCCAGGGTCGTACGTCATGACCGTCTGCCCGTAGCCCGGCGCCTCCGAGACGCGGACCGACCGGGGCACGACGGTACGCAGGACGCGGTCACCGAAGTGGGTGCGGACCTCCGCTGCCACCTGGTCTGCGAGCCGGGTCCGGGCGTCGTACATCGTCAGCAGCACCGTAGACACGTCGAGGCTGGGGTTGAGATGCGCCTTGACGAGCTCCACGTTCTGGACGAGCTGGCTCACGCCTTCGAGGGCGTAGTACTCGCACTGGATCGGGAGGAGTACCTCGCGGGCGGCCACCATGGCGTTGACCGTCAGCAGGCCCAGCGACGGCGGGCAGTCGATGAAGCAATAGTCGAACTGGCCCGCGAACGTGTCCAGTGCCCGCTTCAGCCGCGACTCTCGCGCGACCATGGACACCAGCTCGATCTCGGCCCCGGCCAGATGAATGTTGGCCGGCACGCACCACAGGGAGTCGAACCCGGGCGCAGCCTGGACCGCATCCGCGAGGGCGAAGTCGTCGAGCAGGACGTCGTAGATGCTCGGCACATCGCCGTGCCGGTCCACACCGAGAGCCGTCGACGCGTTGCCCTGCGGGTCCAGATCCACCACCAGGACGCGGAGCCCGTGGATCGCCAGACCGGCCGCCAGGTTGACGGCCGTCGTGGTTTTGCCCACGCCACCCTTCTGGTTGGCAATGGTCAGCACCCGGGGCGCGAGGGGCCGGGGGAGCTGCTCCCGAGCGTGCTGCACACGGGCCGCCTGCGCCGCGGCCGCCATGATGGGCGTGTCGGTTTCACGTGAAACGTCGGTCATGTCGCTAGCCCGCCGTTCTGGCCGGATCCGCGGCCGTTGGCCGTTGCATCGACCTCTGTCGATACGCCCTCGGCGGGGACCTCGTGGCCAGGGACAGCGAAGGCGGTAGCCCGGTCGCCCGTTATACGGGGGGAGGCGTCACCGGGCCACCCAAGTCCCGCCGCGGTCGCCGGCACCTCCCCGGGCCAACCGAGCCCAACGGCTTGCCGGCCGTCGCTCATTTCACGGCCTTTCGCCGGATCCGCACGACTGTCGTCGGTTCGGCGAGGACGCCGTCGCCGGCCGCCACGAGCTCGCCCGTGAGTGACAGGCGACCCAGCAGTGGCTTCGCGTCTTTGAGCTCCTGCTCGGCCCGCTCGCCCTTGAGGGCCAACAACTGGCCGGTGCGCGTCAGCAGCGGGACCGCCCACGGGATGAGCTTCTCCAGCGGGGCGACGGCGCGAGCCACGACGATCTCGACGTGGATGTGACCGTTCAGCTCTTCTGCCCGGCACCAACGCGTCTGTACGCGGTCGAGCCCCAGCTCGGCGATCGCCTCGTCGAGGAATTCGATGCGCCGGCGGGTCGCGTCCACGAGGATGACGGGCAGGTCCGGACGCAGGAGCGCGAGCACGATGCCGGGCAGCCCCGCCC
>JAVEEB010000126.1 GCA_030840665.1 Frankiaceae bacterium
GGACGTTCCACGGCGCGGGCTGCGCGTAGGGGTTGTCCGGCGTTGGCCAGCCGTCGAGGTCCGTGGTGTTGTACTGGTACCAGTCCACGGACTCAGTGGTCGGGATGAACGGGATGTCGGCGAGCATCGAAGCCTCGATCTGCTTGAGAATCGTGACCTGGCCAGCATCGTCGGCGGTGGCGTACTTGTCGAAGAGTGCGTCGACCGCGGGGCTCTTGTAGCGCATGTAGTTGGACGGGGCGTCGGTGCCGATCGGCGCCGAGTTCTTCGAGTACAGGAGCTGGCGCAGCTCGTAGTACGGGGACGGCCCGCCGGAGAGTTGCGGCCCGTACGCGAGGTCGAAGTTCCCCTTGTACAAGCGATCGTTGTACGTCTGCCCTTCCAGGTCCTTGATCGTCAGCTCGATGCCCAGCGGCTTGAGTTGCTGCTTGATGACGGCGAGGGAAGCGTCCCAGTCCGTGTAGCCCGAGACGGTGATGACGTCGAGCTTCAGCGGGTTGGCCGGGGTGTAGCCGGCGCCGGCGAGCAACTGCTTCGCCTTGTCCGGGTTGGGTTTGTCGTACCCGGAAGCTGTGAGCGCGGCGGAGTCGAAGTACTTGTCGAACGTCGGCACCACGATGCCCGTCTGGTTCGCCGCGGGCTGGTAGCCGCTTTCACCGATTTTGGAGATCTGCGCCCGGTCGAGGCCGTACGCGATCGCCTGGCGCACGGCCAAGGTGCTCGTCGCCTTGTGGGACGGGTCGACGTTCGGCAGCAGCGCCACGTTCATCATCGGCGGGAACCAGTAGTTGTTGCCCGGGGACTTGGCCTTGTAGAAGGAGTCGATGTTCGGGATGTACTGGCCGCCCCACTGGGCCTTGCCGTTCGCGAGGTCGAGGTTGGCGGGGTTGTTGTCCAGGTACGCCGGATACTGCACCGTCTGGATCGCGGGCTTGCCGGGCTGCCAGTACGACTTGTTGGCCTTGTAGGTGATGTTGTTCGGCGTGCACGGGTCGACCATGAACGGTCCGGTGCCGACGGGCTTCGCGTTCTCCCAGGTGCCGCCCTTGGTCGCGGCGTCCCCCGTCGACCAGATGTGCTTCGGCACGATCGTCACGGCGCCGGCGAACAGGTAGAAGTACACCTGCGCGGGCTGCTTGAACGTCAGGGTCACGTCCTTGCCGGAGGCCGTCGCGCTCTGCAGGCCTGCGCCCGTCCACAGCGAGTAGAGGTCCATCGCGGGCGTCTTCTTCATGAGCTCGAACGTGTACGCCACGTCGTCGGCGCTGAAGGGCTGGCCGTCATTCCACTTGACGTTGTCGCGCACGGTGAACGTGATGGATTTGTTGTCCGCGCTCCACTTGTAGGACGCCGCGAGCATCGGGGTCTCGGCCCCGGCCTTGAGCGCGTTGACGTAGACGAGCGGCTCGTACACGAAGCCGTTCGCCTGGCCGCTGACGGCCGGGTTGAACGGGTTGAACTGGCAGGTCCAGTTGGCGCCGGCCTCGTTCGAGATGACCAGCTCGCCGCCCGGCTTGTGCACGGACGTGTCAGCACCCGTGCCCGTCGGCGAGGGCGAGGCCGATGCGGACGATGTGGCTGTCGACGTCGCGGTGCTGCTGCCGGTGCCGCTCGCGGTCGACGTCGTCGACGTGCTGCTCCCCCCGCTCGTGCAAGCGGCGGCCAGGACCGCCACCACGCCGGCGATGGTGGCACCTTGAATGCGCCTCATCATTGTTGCCCTCTCACTGCGGGTTGTGTGGCAGGCCGTTGCCTGACCGCTGACGGACATTGCTGACTTCGACCAGCCGTGCTCGCCGAAGCTCGTGCTTCTTGCGCCACCGTGGCTTCTCACGCCACTGCCCCCTCGCCGGAAGTGGAGCGAGCTGCTTGCACTCCGAGGGCGAGCGCCCCGATCAACGGAGCGTCGTACGGGAAATGCGAGAGAACGAGTTGCGGTGCGAAGGGGACGCCCGCATCGAGCGCCCGGCGCAGCGCGGGGCCGATGCGGGCCCAGGACCGCACCATGCCGCCGCCGACGGCGATCCGCGCAGGGTCCACGGCGATGGCGAGGTTCACGACGTGATGGGACAGCTCGTCGAGGAATGCCGACACGATCCGGTCGGCGACGGGGTCGGTCTCCGCGAGTTCGAAGATGGCGGCGGCGGTCAGGCGCTGCTGGAGCGCGCCGTCCGCGACGGCCATTAGGCCGCGCCCGCTGGTGACGTCCTCGAAGGTGACGCGCTGCTCCAGAGGGCGGCCGACGTCGGCCGTCGAGCGAAGGTTGTAGCCGATCTCGCCGGCCGCGCCATGTGCGCCCCGGATGACGGAGCCCCCCGACACGATGGCGGCGGCAACTCCCGTACCCAGGTTGAGATAGATGCCGGGGTCGCAGCCCGAGAGCGCGCCCCAGCGCGCCTCCGCCGTCGCGGCCGCCTTGACGTCCGTCGCCATCGCCAAGGGGACACCGGGGAAGGCCGCCCGCAGCTCGGCGCCGAACTGCACCTCGTCCCAGCCCGGGATATTGGGCGCAAGGTCGACGCGGTCGTCGTACGGGATCCCGAACGTCGCCGCGCTGACTGCGCCAAGCGGTCGCTCGGCGGCGACGTCCTGGAGCAGGGAGTGCGACGCGGCCATGGCCCGCTCCAGCGACGATGCCGCCGGGGAGTCGGGCCCGCTCACCAGCGCGACGCTCCCGAGAAGGCCGCCGGACATGTCACAGACGGCCACCGCGATCTTCGTACCGCCAAAGTCCAGGCCGAGCACGACGGGCGATTGCGACATTGCCAAGGCAACCTTCGAGAGAGTCCAATGAAGTTGTTAGGAAAGTAACCTACCAATTCCGGGAACACAAGAAGCCACGTGTAACGAATCGGTACGATCGTCCCGACCAAGGAGGCCGACGTGGCACCTGTGCGAGGCCGAGCCCCCGCCGCACGCCCCCAGCTCCTCCGCGAGATGAACGAGCAGGTGCTCCTAGACCTCATCCGGGCCGACGGGCCCCTGTCGCGGGCCGACCTCGCGCGCATGACCGGCCTGTCCAAGCCGACGGTGTCGCTCGCCCTGGCGAACATCGAGCGGGCGGGCCTCGTCAGAGCTGCCGGCGTGCGCACCGGCGTGCCCGGACCGGCCGCGATCCTGTACGAAGTGCGGCCCGACTGCGGCTACGTCCTGGGGCTCGACGTGGGGCGCCAGTTCATGCGGGCCGCCGTCGCCGACATGTCCGGGGCCGTCCGCGCCCGCCGCTCCATCCCGGTCACGGCAACCGACGGCCCGAGCCGCGTCGCCGAGCTGACAGCCCTCGCGGCGGGAGTGCTCGACGAAAGCAACGTGACACAGGCCGACATCACCCAGACCGTCATCGGCAGCCCCGGCGTCTACGACCCGCAGCGCGACGCCCTCGCCCTCAGCGGCAGCCTGCCCGGCTGGGGCGTGCCGGCCGTCCTCAGCGAGCTGCGGACCGCCTTCGGGCCGTCCGTGATGATCGAGAACGACCTCAACGTCGCGGCATTGGCGGAGCGGGCGCACGGCCACGGCCGGGACGTCCACAGCTTCGCGTTCGTCTCGATCGGCACCGGCATCGGCATGGGGCTCGTCATCGACGGCACGCTGCACCGGGGCGCGCACGGGACGGCCGGCGAGATCGGCTACCTGCCATTTTCCGAGGGCCACGGCGCCGACGACGAGGACGCCCGCGAACGCGGCAGCTTCGAAGCCGCGTCGAGCGCCGCGGCCGTGGTCCGCGCCGCGCAGCGGGCCGGCCTCGACGAGACATGGTCCGCACGCGATGTCTTTGCCGCCGCCCTCGACGGCAATGCGGCCGCCGCGGCCGTGGTCGCCGAGCAGGCACTCCTGGTGGCGAAGGCGATCTGTGCGGTGATCACCGTGGTCGATCCCGAGCTGATCGTGCTCGGTGGGGGCATCGGGCAGGCACCGGGTTTCGTAGACGCAGTGGCCGCAGAGCTGAAGGCGTTCGCGCCGGTGATCCCTGAGGTCAGAGTGAGTGCACTCGGGGCCGACGCCGTCCTCGACGGTTGCCTTGCTGCGGGACTCGACCGCGCGTGGGCCCTCCTGACGGCTGCGGTCCCCGGCCCCGGCCTCTAGCGGCCAGCCCCTCTACCTGGCGAGCGTCCGCTAGGTCGACTGCAGCCGGTCCGCGCCGGCCGCGATCCGCTCGTCGGTGGCGGTGAGTGCGACGCGCACATGCCGCGCGCCGGCTGCGCCGTAGAACTCGCCGGGCGCGACGAGCACACCGCGTTCGGCCAGCCAGGCAACGGAATCCCAGCACGGTTCGTCGCGCGTCAGCCACAGGTACAGCCCGGCCTGCGAGTGTTCGAGCCGGAAACCCGCCGCGGTCAACGCGGGCAACAGCCGCTCGCGCCGCCCGGCGTACCGGCTTCGTTGCTCTTGTACGTGCCCCTCGTCACCGAGGGCCGCGATCATCGCGGCCTGCACCGGCGCGGGCACGATGAGACCGGCATGCTTTCGTACGCCGAGCAGGCCTTGCACGAGGCGCGGGTCACCGGCTACGAAGCCCCCGCGGTAGCCGGCGAGGTTCGAGCGCTTCGACAGGCTGTGGACGGCCAGGAGCCCGTCGAGGGAGCCGTCGTTGACGGAGGGATGCAGCACGGAGACGGGGTCGGCGCTCCACCCGAAATCGAGGTAGCACTCGTCGCTCACCAGCACGACACCCTGCGCGCGGGCGCACGCAACGAGCGCCCGCAGCTCCTCGACGGTCAGCACGCGCCCGTGCGGGTTCGCCGGCGAGTTCACCCAGAGGAGGGCCACGTTCGCGCCGTCGACGGTCGGGACGTCGTCGTACGGCACCGGTTCGGCGGCGGCGAGGCGAGCCCCGATGTCGTACGTCGGGTACGCCAGCGCGGGATGCAACACCGTGGACCCCGCCGGTGCGCCCAGCAGCGAAGGCAGCAACGCGACGAGTTCCTTGGTGCCGATGACGGGCAGCACGCCCTCGGTGCCGACAGTCCCCCCGCAGCGCCGGTCGAGCCACGAAACGATCGCCGCTCGCAACGCCGGCGTGCCGGCCGTCAACGGGTAGCCCGGCGCGTCGCTCGCGGCGGACAGCGCCGCCTGGGCGAGCGCGGGCGACGGGTCGACGGGCGTCCCGACGGACAGGTCGACGATGCCGCCGGGATGCGCGCGGGCCTTCTCGGCGTACGGCGCCAGCCTGTCCCACGGGAAGTCGGGAAGGCGATCACCGGGAGGCCGAAGGATGCTCACGCCGGCCATCCTCTCAGGCAATCCGACCCACCCACCAACACACCGGCCGGTCGCATGCGGCCGGCCACCCTACGCAGGCGAGCCAGGGGACGGAGCCCCTCGACTGAGGGGCTCCGACGCGGCTAGTTCAGCCAACCGAGGTAGTGCTGCGGGGTGGTGTAGAGCACCGTCGCGTCCGTCGCGGAGTAGACAGTGGTCAGCGACGTGACGCTCGACGCGCTGATGGTGTCGACGACGGCCGCGACCGCTGCGTTTCCCGCCCACCCGATCGAGAGGGGCGCGCTCGGAGACCAGTCAGGCACGGGACCCAGGTCGACGGCGCCCGTGAAGTCGGCGGCGGCGGCGAACAGGTGAAGTGCACCCAGGTTGCCCGTGATGTAGGCCACCTTGGTGCCGTCGGGGCTGCCGACCAGG
>JAVEEB010000015.1 GCA_030840665.1 Frankiaceae bacterium
CCGTCGGGGATCTCAACGCGGCGATCGTCGAGAAGGACGTCGACCGCGTCGTGCTCGACATGCTCGCCCCGTGGGACGTGCTCGACGCGGTGTCGGCGGCGCTGCGGCCCGGCGGGGTCGTGATCGCGTACGTCGCCACGACCACGCAGCTGTCGCGCACTGTAGAGGGGATGCGGGAGCACGGCACGTTCGCCGAGCCGTCGCCGTTCGAAACGCTGATCCGCGGCTGGCACGTCGAAGGCCTGGCGGTCCGGCCCGACCATCGGATGATCGGGCACACCGGCTTCCTCGTCACGTCGCGGAAGATGGCCGACGGGGTGGAGCCGCCGCCCAGGCGCCGCCGTCCGGCCAAATCGGCGACCGACGATGGCGTGGTCGAGGCGACCGAGGTTGCGGCCGGGCCGCATCGCCCCCAGCTGCCCTGATCTGCCAGCCGTGACCTGCCTGACCTGCCTGCCCTGACCTGTCAGCCGTGACCCTGCTGGCCGTGACGAGCGGCCGGCGTGATGGCGCCGAAATTCGCGGGCGACCCGGAATTCCGCCGGCGCGGCGGCGCGTTGCGATCTGTATGGCTACCTTGACCCCGCCCGCCCGTCAACATGTCGACTTCTGGTTCGACCCGATCTGCCCGTGGGCGTGGGTGACATCGCGCTGGGCGCTCGAAGTGGCAAAAGTGCGCCCGATCGACATCTCCTGGCACGTCATGAGCTTGGGCATCCTCAACGAGGATCTCGACAATCCCAAGCCGCGCGACGGCTGGTCCTGGAAGCCCGTGCGCGTGCTGACCGCAGTCCGGCACAAGTTCGGCGACGAAGCGGTGCTGCCGCTCTACACGGCGCTGGGCACCCGCCTGCACGTCGAGGTCAGCCCGCGGAGCCTAGAGACCATCGAAGCCGCGTTGGCCGATGTCGGCCTGCCGATCGAGCTCGCGCAGGCGGCGCTGTCGGACGAGTACGACGAGGCGCTCCAGGAGGAGCACCAGGCCGGGGCGGAGCGTTCCGGGCCGGATCTGGGCGTGCCCGTGATCGCTGTGGGGGAGCACGCCTTCTTCGGGCCGATCATCTCCGAGGCGCCAAAGGGCGAGGCCGCCGGCAAGCTGTGGGACCTCACGTGGGAGCTCGCGGAGCTGGGCGTCTACGAGCTCAAGCGCACCAGATCCCGGTCGCTGTCGTTCGACTGACCAACAACGCAGCGCCTGACGGGTCATTGCTGCGCCAAGCCGGTTGATGCGGCGGCGCTGTTGCGTGAGACCGGCTGGGGCCGGCATGGCGCATCAACGGTGGTCGGGCAGGCATCGGCCAGGCGATGAGGGAGCAGCTCAGGCGATCAAGGGGCCGGCGACGCGAGCGCCGGAGGCGTCGCGGACGTGGATGCACTCCCCGGGGCAGTCTTTCGCCGATTCGATCACGTCCAGGCGAAGGCCCGGGGGCACTCGGACGGCCGCGCCCTTGTCCGTCAGCAGTTCGCCGTCCGCACCTTTGACGTAGGCCAACCCGTCGATATCGAACTCGAAAACCTCGGGCGCGAGCTGCACGCAGAGGCCGTCGCCGGTGCAGAGGTCTTGATCGATCCAGACCTCGAGGGGTTCGGTCTCGGGCGTTACTGACACTGGGGCTCTCCTCGCGCGGTCTTGTGTCGACAGTAACAAGCACGTATCAAGGTTGCCGATGCGCGTCGAGCGCCCTCAACGGAGGCCGCGGGACGGTAGCCTGCATGAACCGAGCCGGACAGGGGAGGTGGTCGCCGTGACTGCAAAGGATGACTCCGACGCGCGCGCCGCGCGTTACGAGAAGGAAGTCTCCGAGCTGACAACCCAGCTGGGCTTCCTCGAGGACGAGGTCGCGACGCTCCGCACGCAGCTGACCGAGGGGCCACGCCGCGCGCACGGGCTGGAACAGCGCCTGTCGGAAGCGCAGGCGAACGTCTCGACGCTCCTCACGCAGAACGAGCGGCTCGTCTCGACGCTCAAGGAAGCGAAAGAGCAGATCGTCGCGCTCCGTGAGGAAGTCGACCGGCTGGCTCAGCCGCCGAGCGGCTTCGGGATCTTCCTCGAGGCGCATGAGGACAACACCGCGGACATTTTCACCGGCGGCCGCAAGCTGCGCGTGGTGGTCAGCCCCACCGTGGAGTTCGCCGACCTGCGGCACGGCCAGGAAGTCATGCTCAACGAGGCGATGAATGTCGTGCGGGCCATGTCCTTCGAGCGGCACGGCGAGATCGCGACGCTGATGGAGGTGCTCGAGGGTGGCGACCGCGCACTCGTGCGCAGCCACGCGGACGAGGAGAAGGTCGTCCTGCTCGCCAACCCGCTGCTCGACGGGCCGCTGCGCACCGGCGACTCGCTGCTGATCGAGCCGAGGTCCGGTTTTGCGTACGAGCGCATCCCGAAGGCCGAGGTCGAGGAGCTCGTCCTCGAAGAGGTGCCTGACATCGACTACTCGCAGATCGGTGGCCTGTCGGCGCAGATCGAGATGATCCGCGACGCGGTCGAGCTGCCGTACCTGCACGCCGAGCTTTTCAAGGAGCACAAGCTAAAGGCGCCAAAGGGCATCCTTTTGTACGGGCCTCCCGGCTGCGGCAAGACGCTGATCGCGAAAGCCGTCGCCAACTCGCTGGCCAAAAAGGTCGCCGAGGTAACCGGGTCCCCGCAGGGCAAGAGTTTCTTCCTCAACATCAAGGGCCCTGAGCTGCTCAACAAGTACGTGGGGGAGACCGAGCGCCACATCCGGCTCGTCTTCCAGCGCGCGCGCGAGAAGGCGTCCGAGGGCGTGCCCGTCATCGTGTTCTTCGACGAGATGGATTCGCTGTTCCGGACCCGTGGGTCAGGCGTTTCCTCGGACGTGGAGAACACGATCGTGCCGCAGTTGCTGTCGGAGATCGACGGCGTCGAAGGCCTCGAGAACGTCATCGTCATCGGCGCGTCCAACCGCGAGGACATGATCGACCCGGCGATCCTGCGACCGGGCCGCCTCGACGTGAAAATCAAGATCGAGCGGCCGGACGCGGAGGGCGCGCGCGACATCTTCGGCAAGTACGTGACGAGTGACCTGCCGCTGGCCGACGACGACCTGTCGGAGAACGACGGCAGCCGCGAGGCGACGTGCGCCGCGATGATCCAGCGCACCGTCGAGCGGATGTACACGGAGCGCGACGAGAACCGCTTCCTCGAGGTCACGTACGCCAACGGTGACAAGGAAGTCTTGTACTTCAAGGACTTCAACTCGGGCGCGATGATCGAGAACATCGTGGCGCGGGCCAAGAAGATGGCGATCAAGCAGTTCCTGGACACGGGCGTCAAGGGCATCCGCGTCACCCACCTCCTCGCCGCCTGTGTTGACGAGTTCAAGGAGAACGAGGACCTGCCCAACACGACCAACCCGGACGACTGGGCGCGCATCTCGGGCAAGAAGGGCGAGCGCATCGTGTACATCCGTACGCTCATCCAGGGCAAGACGGGCACCGAGGCCGGGCGCTCCATCGACACGGTCGCCAACACCGGTCAGTACCTGTAAGGCTTGCGTATGACGTCGCGTCGGGTGATGGGCACGGAGGTCGAGTACGGCATCTCCGTGCAGGGCCAACCCGGGGCGAATCCGATGCTGGCCTCGTCGCAGGTCGTCAACGCCTACGCGGCGCAGATGGCCGGCCGGAATCGCCGTCCCCACTGGGATTTCGAGGAGGAGAACCCGCTGCGGGACGCGCGCGGTTTCGACCTGTCGCGCGACTACGTCGACCCCGGCAGCGAGGACGAGGTCGGGCTCGCCAACGTCATCCTGACGAACGGTGCGCGCTTGTACGTCGACCACGCGCATCCCGAGTTCGCGACGCCGGAGTGCACGAACGCGCGCGACATCGTGTTGTGGGACCTCGCCGGCGAGGCCGTGATGCGGGAAGGCATGCGGCTGGCGGCACTGATCCCGGGGGCGGCGCCGATCCTTCTGTACAAGAACAACACGGACAACAAGGGCGCTTCGTACGGAGCGCACGAGAACTACCTGATGCGGCGCGAGACGCCGTTCGGCGACATCGTGCGCCACCTCACGCCGTTCTTCATCTCGCGTCAAGTGATCACCGGTGCGGGCCGGGTCGGCATCGGTCAGGACGGCCGCGGAGTCGGGTTCCAGCTGACGCAGCGCGCCGACTTCTTCGAGGTCGAGATCGGGCTCGAGACGACGCTGAAGCGGCCGATCATCAACACCCGCGACGAGCCGCACGCCGACCCGGAGAAATGGCGCCGGCTGCACGTCATCATCGGCGATGCGAATTTGAGTGAAATCTCTACGTACCTGAAGGTTGGCACTACCTCTCTGGTCCTTTCCATGATCGAGGACGGGTGGCTGCCACATGACCTGTCCGTGGAGCAGCCCGTCGCCTCCCTGCGGGCCGTTTCCCACGACCCGTCGCTCAAGCACCGGTTGCGGCTGCGCGACGGCCGGCGGATGACTGCGGTGCAGTTGCAGCTGGAGTATCTGGATCAGGCGCGCAAGTACGTGGCTGACCGGTTCGGTGCGGACGTCGACGAGGTGACGGCCGACGTGCTCGCGCGGTGGGAGTCCGTGCTGACGCGCCTCGGTGACGACGTGATGTCGCTGCGCGGCGAGCTCGACTGGGTGGCGAAGCTGGAGATCCTGCAGGGTTACCGGGATCGGGACGGGCTCGCGTGGGACGACGCCCGGCTGGCGCTGGTCGACCTGCAGTACGCGGACCTGCGGCCCGAGAAGGGCCTGTATCAGCGGCTGCTGGCGCGCGGCCGGATGCAGCGGCTGGTCACGGATGAGGAGGTCTTGCGGGCGGTCACGGAGCCGCCGGAGGACACGCGGGCGTGGTTCCGCGGCAAGTGCGT
>JAVEEB010000295.1 GCA_030840665.1 Frankiaceae bacterium
CGCCGCGCTGCCGCTGACGGGTGCGCGCTTCACGGCAGCGCCGCCGCTGGTCGCTGGCTTCGGGACGTTCCCGGTCCGCGCGTACGCTGCCGTGCCGTCATCGTCGTAGGTTGCCGTCATCGTCGTAGGGACCGAGATCCCATGCCCGTGAGATATCCGCTGTAAGCGACAAAAGTGGTTGTGGGTAACGGTTTTTCCGATCGCATTTTGTCGGTGCCCTGGTCTACGTTCGTTGTATGGAGATCCCGTCGTCGTTGGAACCGGTGCAGGCCGTCGCTGTCCTGGACCGGCTTCTTGACGCGGACCTAGACACCAGGTCGGACACGCAACTCGCCGACGACCTGCGCGAGTTGCAGGTGCTGCGCAATCGGTTGGATGGCGAGTTCGCGCGCCGGCTCGGAGCGTTCGATGCCCGCGGCGGCGCGGCGAGCGAACATTCGCTGAGCACCAAAGCCTGGTTGCGGGGCAACTGCCACTTGTCGAGCACCGTGGCCAGTGGCCGGGTCGCGATCGCGCGCCGCCTTCGCACGGAAGGCCCGTTGCAACGTGCCCTGCGGGCAGGGCTCGTCTCCTATGAACATGCCGTCGTGGTCACGCACGCGCTAGACCGACTGCCGGCCGCGGCGGTCAGTGCGGCCGAGGAGATCCTGGTTGCGACGGCCCGGTCCGTCGACCCGGGTCGGTTGGGCAATATCGCGGACACGATCCGCGAGACCCTCGCCCCCGAGTTGCTCGAGGCGGACGCTGATGCCGCTCGGGAGCGGCGCTTCCTGAACGTGTCCACAACGATCGACGGCCTCGTCGTGTTGAACGGCCTGTTTGACCCGGAGAGCGGCGCGGGGCTTCATGCGGCGGTGCACGCTCTGGCAACTCCAAAGGGCCCCGACGATCACCGCACGGCCTGCCAACGACGCGCCGACGCTCTCACCGAGATCATCGCGGCCGGCTTGGCCGCGGGGATGCTGCCGGCAACGGGCGGACAACGTCCCCAGGTCGCGCTCACCGTCGACATCGCGCCGTTCCTCCTCGCCCAACACCGGATCCCCAATGGACACGAGCCTCTCGACGCGCAGGAGGGTGACGCGCTGGAGGGTGACGCGCTGGAGGGTGACGCGCTGGAGGGTGACGCGCTGGAGGGTGACGTGCTGGAGGGTGACGCGCTGGAAGGTGACGCGCTGGAGGGTGACGCGCTGGAAGGTGACGCGCAGGAAGGTGACGCGCAGGAGGGTGACGCGCAGCAACGTGAAACGGGAGCTTTTGGATCGCGCCTGGCGCCTGCGGGGGCGTCGGGGATCCCGGTTGGACACACCCCGTACGGCGGGGTCCTCGCCGGCGAAACGGTGCGTCGCATCCTGTGTGACGCGTCCGTGCACCGGATCGTCACGATCGGCCCGAGCGATGTCCTCGACGTCGGCCGCTCCACACGCATCGTGCCCCCCGCGATCCGGCGGGCGCTGGCCATCCGCGACGGCGGCTGCGTCGCGGACGACTGCGATCGCCCCGCCGCTTGGACCGACGCCCACCACGTCATCCACTGGTCCGAGGGTGGACCGACCGCCCTGACAAACCTCGTCCTGCTTTGCCGTGTCCACCACATTCTGGTTCACGAGCACGGTTGGATCGTCGAACGCTCCGGCGCGGGCTTCACCATCCGACCGCCCAATGCCACCACCCCGCACCCGCCGCCGCACTTTCACGAGCCGAACCCTCCCTGATACGCCCTGTTCGACGCGATGGGCTGTCCGGCCGCGTGCCGAGTCCCGGCGCCTTCTGCGGGAGACCTTGATGGGGACGAAGTTCTAGCCGTGCGGAGCGACCTTGTTCAGCTCAAGCGTGCGGAGCGCACGCTGTACAGGTCAAGCGGTGCGGAGCGACGCTGTTCAGACATTGACTCAGCCTGTCGACAGTGCAGCAATGAGGGCAGGGGAGCCGACGAGCGAGGCCGCGCTCGTCGCGAGAGCGGCGGGCGGCGATGCCGACGCCTATGGCGCCATCTACGACCAGCACGTCCAGACGGTGTACCGGTTCCTCCTCCGTCGTTGCGGCGATGCGCACGAGGCGGAAGACCTGCTCTCGGTCGTGTTCCTCGAAGCCTGGCGAGCGCGAGCACGGATGGTGGCAATCGACGACTCCTCACGGCCATGGCTGCTGGGGATAGCGATGAACGTCGTACGCAACAGTCGCCGTTCGACGCGGCGGCATGCGGCGGCGCTGGCGCGGTACGACGCGGACCCGCTGACCGGCGCGCCGACCCACGACTTCGCCGACGACGCCGTGGCGCGCCTTGACGCAAATACGGCTGCGGGCCGCATCACCGTGGCGATGGCCCGGCTGACGGCGCGCGAGCGTGAAGTGGCCGAGCTCTGTCTCCTGGAGCAGCTCCCGACAGGGACGGTGGCCCTCGTGCTGGGCGTGCCGGAGGGGACCGTCAAGTCGCGGCTCGCCTCTGCGCGCAAGCGGCTGCAGCGAGTGCTCCAAACGAGTGAACTTCCGACCCAGGTGGTGGCTGCGGACATGAACACAGTGAGCGGCAGAACGTCGCTTCGACCGGAAGCGAGCGCGCCATGAGCGAGCCCGAATTGTCGCCTGGTCGCGTGCAACGTCGCCGGGAGCACCTCATGACAGAAATCGCCACAGAGCCAGCCACGGCGCCAGTCACCGCGCCGCAACACAACGGACAGCCGTCCTGGCGTCGCTCACGTCGCGTCTGGGTCGCTGCGCTCGTCGCCGGACTCGTGGTTACCGCCGGTGGCGTTGCGGCAGAGGCGGGTTCGCCGGCCGTGTCACGCAACGAGAATGGCGTCGTGGGCATTGACCTGAGTCAGGTGCGTGCGGTGTACGAAGGTCACTACATCTCGTACGCGGAAGTACAGAAACTCAACGACTCCGGCCGTGCGATGGTCAGCGTCAACAATCGTGAACTCGCCTGTCAGGGCATTTCCCTTTACTTCGACACCGAAGATCAGCGGCAGGCCTACATCCGCGATTTCGAGGTGCGCAACAAGGCGATCGACCGGAGCGCGACAACGGGCGATCCGTGCGCGCCGTTCGCGAACAGCCCCCGCTTCGCGCCGCCGGCGCAGCCGTAGCCGGTCGCATGAGGGCCGAGGGCGTGCAACCTAGGTTGACAACGCGGACACGTCAACATAGGTTGACGGCATGGTCCACACGGTTCCTACCACCTACGCCGATCCGGGCGATGGTCTCGCGACCGTCGTTGCGCTTCGGCAGCTCGCCGACCAGATCGAGGCCGACGAGGTCGCCCGCGCCATCCGTGCCGGTTGGAGTTGGGCTCGCGTCGCCGAGGCTCTCGGCGTGAGTCGCCAAGCCGTACACAAGAAACACGCCAAACGGCTGCTGCTCGACGCACCAAGGAAGGGGATCCGATGATGCGCCGCAATCCTCGCAGCGACGTCAAGGCGACGGTGAAACAAGCGATAGCCTGCGCCCGGCTCGCAGGCAGTGAGACGGTCGAGGCCGAGCACCTTTTGCTAGCCCTGGCAGGAAAACCCGGCACGATCGCGTACGCAGTGCTTTCTGAAGCAGGACTCGACGCACAGCGCATCTCGGACGCCCTCGCCGTCGAGCAGGCAGCGAGTCTGGCGGCCGTCGGCGTGACGGCACTCACCTCACCGCTGCCGACGTACCTTCCCGAAGCACGGCAGATGGGCCAGTCCAGCCGGCTTGCGCTGACGCGCGCTGCCGCCGCAGCCAAGGCCCGTAAGGACCGACGGATGCGCAGCACCCATCTCCTCATCGGGGTGCTGTCCGCTGACGTCGGTCGCGTCCCGCGGGCGCTGGCGCACGCGGGTGTTGACAGGGGGCGCATGCTCGCCGAATGCCACGCCGCCCTCGATCACCATCAGCGCACAGCGAGCTAGCAACGACCAGATAGTGAGGCTGGATTCGGTTTCGGCGCCCTAGAGCTGCGGGCCCGCCCCGGGTTCGGCACCCGCACGAAGCTGCTGTGCACGCACGTCACCCGCCCGCCCTTCACCCGCTCCGCGCATGTCGTCGGCCGCCGCGGGCAGGGGCGAGTCGCCCGCCGTGTGCAACCGGCTCGCCACGAGGGAGCCTCCCAAGACCAGCGCAGCCGGGATGAACAGGGCGACCCGCAAATCGAGCGCGTGTGCAACAGCACCGATGGCGGCCGGCCCGCTGAGGAAGCCGAGGTAGGAAATCGAGGACACCAACGACAAAGCGGCAGGCGCCCGGTCCGGAGCCAGCTGCCCGGCGGCGCTGAAAACCTGCGGCACGATGATCGACAATCCGAGGCCCATCACGGCAAACCCGGCCATCCCCGCGGCCGTGCTGCGCAGCACCAGCCCGATGGCGAGGGCGACACCGGCGACTGCGGTGCCGGCGCGGACCAGGAACATCGCCCCGAACCGGGTGGCCAACCGATCGCCCGCCAGCCGGCCGATCGTCATCGTGACGTTGAACAACATGAAACCAATCGCTGCCACCGCGGCCGTGGCTCCCGTGTTGTCCCGCAGGTAGATGGCCGTCCAGTCCGCGGCCGAGCCCTCGGCGACGAAGCTGGCCAGGCCGACGACGCCGAGGGCGATGATGACGCCCCGGTGAGGCAGCCCGCCCCGCCCGCGGACGTCTGCCTTGTCGCGGCTGGCGGTCTCCGGCGCGTCGAGCAGCCATCGATTCGCGATGAGCACCGCCACGAAAAGCACCGCCGAGAAGATGACGAACGTGAGCTTGTACGACACGTCGAGCTTCGCTGTGAGCGCGCCGCCGGCAGCGCCGAGAATGCCGCCAATACTGAACGCAGCATGGAAAGACGACATGATCGGCTTGGCGATCCGGTGCTCGATCGCCACCGCCTGGGAGTTCATGCCGACGTCCTGGAAGCTGGCGCCGCCGGCGACGAGCAGCATCCCGAGACCCAGCGTGACGACGCCATTCGCCACCGCCGGCACGAGCAGGGACAGCATCATGAACAGGGCCGCGATCTGTGTCGTACGACGACTGCCGAACCGTTCGATCAGCGGCCCCGCGGCGCGCAGCGACAACATGGCGCCAATCGCGCCCATGAAGATGACGATGGCGACCTGGCCGTCCTCGAGGTGCAGACCCTGTTTCACGGACGGCAGCCGGGAGGCCCAGATCCCCATCCCCACCCCGTTGACCAGGAAGTGGACGAGGACGGCGCGGCGGGCGTGCTGCGGCGAGGAAGACATTGCGTAAGTGAAGCACGTCTCCGACGGGCACGAGAGCGCTCCCACACATTCGGTGCCAGAGACGACGTCGACGCCTGAGGCCCGGCGGACGTCGACGCCTGCGGCCCGGGGGCCGTCGAGGCCTGCACCCGGGGGCGTCGACCCCTCCGGCCCGCCGGGTACCCCGGCCGGCCACTGCTCCTCCGGCGACTCCTCGTTACGCTCCCTGCACAAGAGCGATCAAGCCCCCGGAGGCCCACGTGTCCGAACGCACCCTCGTCCTCATCAAGCCTGACGGCGTGGCCCGCGGGCTGGTCGGTGAGGTCGTCGGCCGTCTCGAGCGCAAGGGGCTGACGCTGGCGGCGCTCGAACTGCGCACCCTCGACCGCGCGACGGCCGAGCAGCACTACGGCGAGCACGAGGGCAAGCCCTTCTATCCCGGCCTCATCGACTTCATCACCTCGGGTCCCCTCGTGGCGCTGGTGGCCGAAGGGCCCCGGGCGATCGAGGCGACCCGCGGCCTGATGGGCGCGACCGACCCCGTGGCAAGCACCCCCGGCTCGATCCGCGGCGACTTCGCGCTCGAGGTGGGCCAGAACATCGTCCACGGCTCCGATTCGCCCGAGTCCGCCGCGCGCGAGATCGGGCTGTTCTTCCCCAAGCTGGGCTGACGCCCGCAACCGGCACGCAACCTGAGCAGCGAGGCGCGCGTCGTACGAAATGCTCGGCTCGATAGCGCGGAGTTTCCCCCATTCGGGTCAGCCGCGTTACCATCGACCCGTCCGACCTGGGCGACGCCGAGTTGTCAAGCGCTTGACCGGTCCGACTTTCCGTACGACGCCAGCGATGAAGGGCGATCACGCTCCGATGAGCTTTTTCCTCGGCCGGGACATGGCCATTGACCTCGGTACGGCGAACACCCTCGTGTACGTGCGCGGCAAGGGAATCGTCCTGAACGAACCCTCGGTGGTTGCCATCAACCTCCAGACGCGGCACATCCTTGCCGTCGGCAGCGAGGCCAAGCGGATGATCGGGCGTACGCCCGGCAACATCGTCGCGATCCGCCCGCTCAAGGACGGCGTCATCGCCGACTTCGCCACGACCGAGCGGATGCTGCGCTACTTCATCCAGAAGGTGCACAAGCAGCGCCACTTCGCCAAGCCGCGCGTCGTCATCTGCGTGCCCAGCGGCATCACCGGCGTTGAGCGCCGCGCCGTCAAGGAAGCCGCGATCCAGGCCGGCGCCCGCAAGGTGAGCATCATCGAGGAGCCGATGGCCGCCGCGATCGGCGCCGGGCTCCCCGTCCAC
>JAVEEB010000360.1 GCA_030840665.1 Frankiaceae bacterium
GACCTGGCCACCCCGTACGCCTTGCCGAGGACGAGCACCCCGAAGGCGGCGGGGAAGAGGGCGAGACCTTCGCCGTCGAGCGCGCCGGCCATCACCCAGACGAAGAAGCCGCGGGCGAGGCACGACGCGGCGATGGCGTACCGCCGCCCGGATCGGAACCGGTCGAGCAGCGGCCCCACCAGCGGCGCGACGATGGCGAAGGGCGCGAGCGTCATCAGGAGGTATAGCGCGACCTTGCCGCGAGCCTCCCCGACGGGCACGTTGAAAAACAGGGTGCCGGCCAGGGCGATGGCAACGGCGGCGTCGGCGGCGCTCTGGACCGCGTGCAGTTCGATCAGCCGATCAAGGCCGCTGGTGGACGCGCCGTGCGCGCGGGCCGACCCGCGCAGCCGCTGCCACGACCGCCGGCTGCCGCGGCCGGCGTTCACGGCGATGAACGCGCTCGCGCGCCCGCTGACGCGCGCAGCGGTGCCGAGCCCACGGGCCGTCGTGCGCACGGCGCGACGGCGCGCTGCGGGATCCATGCGCCCAGTGTCGCCGGTTGGGCCGACATGCGCGACACTCGACACATGCCAGATACGTCGACCCCACTGGACCAGCTGTGCGCCGAAGCCATCGAGCTGGCGCGAGCGGTTGCCCTCGAAGCCGGCGGCGACGAGGTCGGCGAGCACGTCGAGGTCCTGGCCGACGACGAGCTGGTCGCCACCCACTACTTCGCGTGCCTGTCCAACGGCTACCGAGGATGGCGCTGGGCCGTCACCGTGGCGCGTGCACCCGGCGTCGACGAGGTGACGGTCGACGAGGTCGTGCTGCTGCCGGGCGACACCGCGGTGCTGTCCAAGGAATGGCTCCCGTACGACCAGCGGCTTCGCCCGGGCGATGTCGGCCCGGGCGACCTGTTGCCCCATCGCCCCGATGACCTGCGGCTCATCCCTGCGTACACGGACGTTGTCGACCCGCTCGACGCGCCGGTCGTCGACGACCTCGGCTTCGGCCGCGAACGTGTCCTGTCGCTCATCGGACGGGACGAGGCGGCCGAGCGCTGGTACGACGGCGACAACGGGCCCGGCGCCCCCATCGCCAAGCAGGCGCCCGGCACGTGCGCGTCGTGCGGCTTCTACTACCGGCTGTCCGGGGCTCTCGGCTCCCTGTTCGGCGCATGCACGAATGCGTTCGCCCCCGACGACGGCCGCGTCGTGTCCGTCGACCACGGGTGCGGTGCGCACTCGGAGGCCGTGCCCGACATCCCGCTACTGCCCGAGCCCCTCCCGGTGATCCTCGACGACCTGGCGATCGACATGGAAGGCCGCGAGCCGAGCGCCGACTACGTCGAGGTCGTTCCCGAGGAGCCGTGGGCGGACGACGATCAGCTGATCGACTCGCCGGCGGCGGACGTCGCGGCGTACGAGGACGCGGCGTACGACGGCGACGACGAGGGCGCGGCAGCCAGCCCCCGCGAGCTGACCGATGCCGACTACGACGCCATGTACGAAGCGGCGCTCCGCAGCGGCGAGATCAGCCCGAACTACTAGTCGTCGGGTTCGTTGTCCAGGCCCGGGACCGGGAGGCCGGGTTCGCGCAGCGCCGTGTCACCGCGGCCGATTTCGCGCAAGAACGCGCGGCGGCGCCACAGCGCGTAGGGGCCCCAGGTGAGGCCGGCGCCGATTCCGGCCACGGCCACCCAGATCCACCACATGGCGTCGTGCTGTCGGAGCCACGAGCGCGAGAGCACGAGGCCGATGAGCAGCACGATCCAGATGGCCGTGCCCACGAGCACGACGACGGCCTCGTTCGTGACAAGGGGCGGCGGGGACTTCAAAGGGGGCTTGCTGGTCCGGGTCACGACGGATCCGCTCCCCGTCCTCGGCTCACGTGGAGTCGCGCAGGATCAGCTCGGTGTCGAGAACGACGTTTTCCACCGGGCTCGCGCCGGCCATTTTCTGCATCAGCAGCTCGATCATCATGCGGCCCATGACGTCGATGGGCTGACGAACGGTGGTGAGCCGCGGACGGGTGTGGCTCGCCACGACCGTGTCGTCGAAGCCGACGACGGAGACGTCCGCGGGCACAGTGCGACCGGAGTCCGCCAGCGCATGCAGCGCACCGGATGCCATCAGGTCCGACGCGCTGAAGAGCCCGTCGAGGTCCGGGTGACGCGTCAGCAGTTCGTTCATGGCCTCGTAGCCACCCTGCTCGAGGAAGTGGCCCTCGACGACCAGTGACGGGTCGTACGCGAGGCCGTGGGCCTCGAGACCTTCGCGGTAGCCACGATGGCGGTCGGAGGCGGCGTGCATGTCGGTCGCACCCGCGATGTGCGCGATCTTGCGCCGGCCCTTGCTGTACAGGTGCTCGACGGCCGTGCGGCCGCCGCCGAAGTTGTCGGCGTCGACCCACGGCAGGCTCGGCACGTGGGTCTGGAACGACCGGCCCATGACGACCGTCGGAAGACGCGCCTCGGCGAGGATGGCTGGGATCGGGTCGCTGTCGTGCGCCGAGACCACAAGGGCACCGTCGACGTGTGCCTTGGCATAACCGCCGAGCCGCTCGTGGTCGTGGCCGTTCTGCGTCATGAGCAGCACGAGCTGCAGGTGCGTCTCGGCCAGGCCGGCCGAGATCGCCCGGATGATGCCGCCGAAGAACGGGTCGGCGAAGACGCGCTGGTCCTGCTCGGACACGATCAGTGCGATCGAATCCGAACGACGCGTGACGAGGGAGCGGGCCGCGCGGTTGGGTACGTAGCCGAGCTCGGCGATGGCCTTCTGGACGCGGGCGAGGGCCGTTTCGCTGACGCGGGGCGAGTCGTTGATGACACGGGAGACCGTGGCGCGGGAGACGCCGGCGATGCTGGCGACCTGCTCGAGGGTCGGCTGGCCCAGGGCCTGGGCGCCGGACTCGTCGGGCCCGCCTGCCTTGGTGTCGGTCGGCGCCGTCATCGTGCGCCTGCCAGGGCGCTTACGGTGCGGTGGCGCGGGCGGTGCTTACGTCGGCCGCGTCGGCTCGCATCATCCAGTGCCGCAGCCGCCGGATCCGACCCGCCTCGTGCGGGTGCCGTCGGATCATCGCGGCAAGGATCACCTCGACGCGGCTGCCGAGTTGCAGTCGACGTCGGAAGTAAGAACAGCGCTGGCACAGACCCTCCGCGCGTTGGGTGCTTGCTGAATCGAAGCCACCACAACAGTCGCAGCGTATCGCCTCCATGAAGCACCTCCTGCGTGTTCGTGAGAACGACGTCGCCGGCCCGGGTGCCCGGGCGGCATCGATCCTGACTGACGGTCGCGCGGCGGGCGCAATGGTCTGGACCAACGGGGGAAGTTGCCGTGCATCGCTTACAGCGGCGAACTCTAGCGAGGCCATTCGGACATGAATAGATCAATGAACAACTATCGCTGTACGTAAGGCCAGAACTACTGAGCGTATTCGAATGGGTGCCCGAGATGCGTAGTTCGTCACTGTCCGTTCCGAAATTCGGGTTCGTCAATGGCTGTCGCCCGGGTCCGGCTCGGCGGTGCCGGTAGCGCTCGCGGCCGGCACATGGGGCCCTTGAGCACGTGCGGCTGACGAGTTTGGGAGGGGCCGGCGGCCGACCTAGAAGTCAGTCCAGCCAACCCGTTGAAAACGCGACATCCGCGGCGATGTCCCTCACCGTGCGGCCATCGGTGGGTATCCGGACGACATCGTCCTCCGCCTCCGCGTCGAGCCGCGCTGCCGCCCGGGCACTGCGCTCGAGATGAATCTCCAACTCGCTCCCCCGCTCTCGCTGTCCCAACCGTTCGGCCACCGTCGGGTCGGTCGCGGTGAGGAGCACGCGGATGAGGCGAGTGGAGGGTCCGAGTGCGTCGATGACCCATCGCGAGTCGAGGACACTCACGGTGTTGGTGTAGACGAGCCGGCGGTAGCCGGCGGCGGCGTTGTTGCGCCAGATCGCGGTGAGGTTCACGGCCGTGAGCCCGGAGCGTGACGGGTCGCCTGGCGGCGCGGGATGCACTTCCGCGAGGTTGTCGCCCTCGACCACGCAGTGTGCAACCGCGGAGGCGACTAAGCGCGCCGATACCTCGCGCGCGACCGTCGACTTGCCGACGCCTGATCTGCCGCCAATTAGGAGCGCCTCAAATTGCCAGCCGCTCTCCGGGTTCGTCAATGGTCGCCGCCCGGTTCCGGCTCGGCGGTGCCGGTCGCGCTCGCGGCCGCCAGCTCGCGGCCCGTGTCGGCGGCACCGTGGTCGCGGCCGCGCAGCGGCACCTCCTTGAGCAGCAGCGCGAGGATGAACGCCACGACCATGAACGGGATGGCGTACACGAAGATCGTTGTCAGGGCGTCGGCGAAGGCGACCTTGTAGCTCAGCAGCTGGGCCGGTGGCAACGAGGAGGCGGCTTGCAGCCCGCCCTTCTTGACCTGGGCGGCCGTGTCGGCCGGCAGCGCCTTCGCGATGTTGCGGGAGAAGGCGGCTGTGAAGATGGCCCCGAAAACCGCGATGCCGACGGAGCCGCCGACCGACCGGAAGAACGACACCGTGGCCGTCGCGACCCCGAGATCCGAGCGCTGCACCGAGTTTTGGGTGATCAGGATCATCACCTGCATGACGAGCCCGATGCCGACGCCGAGCACGACCATCCACGCCGACACGACGAGCCGGGGCGTCGTTGCGTTCATCGTGGCGAGCAGCACCATCGCCAACGCCGACAACGCCGTGCCCGCCACGGGGAATCGCTTGTAGTGCCCCGTCTTGCTGATGCGCTGCCCGCTCACCATGGAGGCCGTGAGGAGGCCGGCCATGAGGGGGAGCATGAGGAGCCCCGAGTTGGTGGGTGACGCGCCGCTGACGAGTTGTAGGAAGACCGGCAGATAGATGATCGAGCCGAACATGCCGAGCCCGATCATGAAACTGACAGCCGACGCGATGTCGAACGTGCGCTCACGGAACAAGCGCATCGGGATGATCGGCTCGGAGACCCGGCGCTCGATGGCGATGAACGCGATCGTCAGCACGACTGTCGCCACGATCAAGGAAAGGATCGTCGGGGACGTCCACGCGTACGTCGCACCGCCCCAAGAAGTGAACAGCACAAGGCTGGTGATCGCCCCGGCGAGCACGACGAAGCCGAGGTAGTCGATCGACGGCTTCACCCGCGCGAGCGTGTTGGGCAGCACGGCGGTCGTGACGACGAGCGCCACAATCCCAATGGGGACGTTTATGTAGAAGATCCAGCGCCATGACAGGTGTTCCGTGAAGAACCCGCCGAGCAGTGGGCCGAGCACGCTGGATGCGCCGAAGACGCCGCCGAAGTAGCCCTGGTACTTGCCGCGCTCGCGAGGCGGCACGATGTCGGCAACCGACGCCATCGCGAGCACCATGATGCCGCCGGCGCCGAGGCCCTGGATGCCGCGGTAGATGATGAGCTGCGTCATCGACTGAGCGATGCCACACAGCGCCGAGCCGATGAGGAACAGCACAATCGTTGCCTGGAACAGATATTTGCGGCCGAACAGGTCGCCGAGCTTGCCCCACAGGGGCGTCGTGACTGTCGACGCGAGGATGTACGACAGCGTGACCCACGCGATGTCGCCGGCGAGGCCGTGCAGGTCCTTGACGACGACGGGCATCGCCGTCGACACGATGGTCTGGTCGAGGGCCGCGAGCAGCATGCCGAGCATGAGGCCCGTGAGGATCGTGAGGATCTGCCGATGCGTCAGCTGTGGCATGGAATCCGCGGGTGCGGGCGTGGTCATGACGGCGCTCCAATGGGGGACTGCGAGGTGGGGGCGATGAGGCCGGCGGCGAGGACGTCGAGGCCCCCGGTGAGGAGCTCGGCGAGTGAACCGTGCTCGCCGGCGGCGCGCCATTTGGTCATGGCCACACGGATGACGGCGACGACGCTGGCGGCGACGACCGCGGGATACAGGTCCCTGTCGGCGTCGCGGGCTGTGCGCAACGCGACCGCCTCGGAGAGGGCGCGCTCGAAGTCGGTGAGGTGCGCGAACATCCTCGGCCACAGCTCGGGGCTGGCGTGCAACAGCTCCATGCGCGCCTGCCAGAGGGCGTTGTTCTCCACGAACTGCGCGGCGATCCCGGCGAGGACGGCGCGAAGAGCAGGCACGATGGGCTCGTCGGCGGGCCGGTCGGCGAGCAGGCTGGGGAGCGCCGCCTCGGCGCGCGCCTCGTCCGTGCCGAGCAGGGCGTCTTCCTTGGTCGCGAAATAGTTGAAGAACGTGCGCACGGAGACATCGGCTGCCTCCGTGATGGCCTCGACGGTCACCCGTTCGTAGCCATGTTCCTTCGCGAGACGGAGTGCCGCCCATTGCAGGCTTTCCCGGGTCTCGGCCTTCTTGCGGTCACGGCGGCCGGCCGTGGGGGTCATTGTCACGTGACGCAGACTAGTGCACTACGTGCAACATTGCATGAGATGCAGAAAAATTAGTGGCCGATCACTCGAGGGACGCGGTGGGAGGCGTCGGCGCGGCAGGCGTCGGCGCGTCAGGTGTTACCCCGTCAGGCGTCGGGGCAGGACTTGCGACGGGCGTCTCATACGTGCCCCAGGGGACCTCCGGCTGGGCAGGAACGGCGTCGGTCGCTGCCGGTGGCCACGCCGGCGGTATCGCCTGGGCGACGGCGTGCTGACCCATCATGTCGGGGGTGAAGCGGCCGGCCCCGCTCGCAGCCGAGCGCTCCCGCAGTTCGCGCCGTCCTCCTGCTGCACCGAACGCGACGAACCCGCCGATGGCGAAGATCAGGTAGCTCATCGGGCGCACTGCGTGCCGGGCCTCAGTCAGGGTGATGTCGAAGCCGTACGTGTCGGCGAGCACCCACTTGATCGCGAGGCAATCCCCCAGGAGCGAGGCGGCGAAGGTGGCGAGAGCCGCCACGATGCCGATCGCAATTCCCGATGCCTTGCCGACCTTGTGCGCAGCGAATCCGACCGCCAGGCCGACGCCGATCGACAGATACGAAAAGTTTGTGTTGAGCGCCTTCACGATGAGCGCGTACGGAAACGCGCACACGGCCGCTGTCAGTAGCACGACCCCCGTTGCCCGCGCCATGTTCTGCTGGTTCATCTGCCCACCCCGATCGGATCACAGCCCGCCGTGGGCATCGCGCGACACGATAGCGCCCGCAGGTGCCGTGGAGCGCCTATCCGTTTGGGTGCGCGGCGTCACCGGTGGGGCCGTCGGACGTCCGGGACCAGGCCCGTGCCACGCTGGCGCCGTGGTTACCGGAGCCGGTTTCGTCCTCGCCGCGCTCTTGCCTGCCCTGCTCGCCCCCGCCCAGCCTGCATTCACGCTGCGGGACGCGGCGATCGGCGAGTCGAGCGGCTTCGCCACGTCGTCGTACAACGCGTCATTTATCCTTACGCACAACGATAGTGGGGGGCGGCCCGAGTACTTCGTGGTCGATACGCGCACCGGGAAAACGGTCGCAAGGGTGCCTGTGGGGGGCGCCAAAAACGTCGACTGGGAAGACATCGCAGTCAGTGGCCACACCGTCTATCTGGCCGACATCGGCGACAACCGCGCTGCCCGCGCGAACGTCACCATCTACTCCGTCGCCGAGACGCGCCCCGGCTCACACGGGCCCACGCCCAAGGCCATCGCGACGACGCTGACGTACGACGACGGGCCGCGCGACGCCGAAGCGCTGCTGGCGCCGCCGGGTGGCGCCCCCCGGTTCGTCGTCACCAAGCAACTCCTCGGGGCGCGCGTCTACACGATCGACGGCGCCCACCTGCGCCACACGGCGGACCTCGGCGCGGGGCTCGTCACGGGCGGCTCCTGGTCACCCGACGGGCGCCGCATCGCGCTCTTGTCGTACGAAGGAATCTTTGTGTACGACGCTGCCGCCTGGCCCAAGGGTCGAGCGCAGGTCTTGCCGTTGCCCCCCCTGCGACAGGCGGAATCCATCACCTGGGCCGGCAACGACGCGGTGCTCGTGGGCGGCGAGGGCGTGCATGCACCGGTGTACCGGGTGGCGGTGCCCCTGCCCGCCGCGACGACGCCGGTGCCGAGCCCGACGATGTCCGCGTCGGTGACAGCGAGCCCGGCTGCGTCAGTCGCACCGACGCCGGGGGGTGCGGTTGAGCCCAGCCCACCGCCCAGCGAGGCCCCGAAAGGCAAAGCGGGGTTGGCCAAATCGACCTCACTGGGCGCGATTGCCGTCGTCGCCGGCCTTGTCCTGATCGCCGTGGCACGCATCCGCCGGCGCAAGCGCGGCGGACTCGGCTGATACGCCCGTTACTTGGCGAGCTGCTCGATCACGTAGTCGATGGAGTGCGTGAGGGCCTCGACGTCGTCGGGGTCGACCGCCGGGTACATGGAGATGCGCAGCTGGTTGCGGCCGAGCTTGCGGTACGGCTCGGTGTCGACGACGCCGTTGGCGCGCAGCGCCTTCGAGATCGCGGTCGCGTCGATGCCCTCGGCGAAGTCGATCGTGCCGACCACGTTGGAACGCAGGGCCGGGTCCGTGACGAACGGCGTCGCGTACTCGCTCTTGTCCGCCCACGTGTACAACCGGTTCGCGGAGTCGGCGGCGCGGCCGACCGCCCAGGACAGGCCACCGTTGGCGTTGAACCACTCGACCTGCTCGGCGAGCAGCAGCAGCGTCGCCAAGGCGGGCGTGTTGTACGTCTGGTCCA